>JAHWLC010000100.1 GCA_019347585.1 Actinomycetota bacterium
CCGAGAGTAGCCGGGTATCTCTTTCTGCTCAGATCGCTCGATGGCGAGGGCGTCGTCGGGAACGTCGTTGGTGATCACCGACCCCGCTCCGGTGCTGGCGCGGTCACCGACCCGCACCGGGGCCACCAGCATGGTGTCGGACCCCACGAATGCGTCCTCCCCGATCTCGGTGCGCGACTTCTCCACCCCGTCGTAGTTGACGGTGACCACACCCGCCCCGAGGTTGGAGCGCGCCCCCACCACGGCATCTCCGAGGTAGGCGAGGTGGTTGGCCTTGGCCTCCTCCCCCATCACTGTGTTCTTGGCCTCGACGAAAGTGCCGATCTTCGACCCCTTCTCCAGGACGGTGCCCGGCCGAAGTGAGGCATAGGGGCCGACTTCGCAGTCCTCCCCGATCTCGGCGCCGCGAAGCACCGCATACAAGACCGTCGACCCGGCGCCGATCGTGGAGTCATTCGCATAGACATCGGGCCCGACGCGGGCCCCGGCGGCCACTGTGGTGGAGCCCTCGAGGTGGACACCCGGATAGATGCGCGCTCCTGGCTCCACCGTGACGGTCTCGTCGATATAGGTTCGCTCGGGGTCGAGCATCCAGACCCCGGATTCCATCAGGGACTGATTGATGCGACGGCGCAGCTCCCGCCCCGCCTCGGCAAGTTGGTCCTGTGAGTTGATGCCCGACACCTCCTCGGCGCTGGCCTTCACTGCCTCCAGTCTGTCACCTTTGGAGGCGAGAATCCCGACAACGTCCGTCAGGTAGTACTCACCTTGTGAGTTCTGAGCGTCGACCTGGGCCAGCGACTCGAGGAGAGGCCCGGCTCTGACCGCGTAGATCCCGGCGTTGATCTCGGTGATCTCCCTCTGTTCGGGGGTGCAGTCCCGCTGCTCCACCACTTCGGTGATCCGACCGTCGTCGTCGCGGATCACCCTGCCGTAACCGGTGGGGTCCTCCAGATCGGCGGTGACCAGTCGGGCGGTGTCCCCGGGACCGAGCGAGGCCAGGGAGGAGAGGGTGGCGTCGCTGAGCAGGGGGACGTCGCCGTAGAGGATGACCACCACGTCTTCGGGGTCGATGTCGTCGAGTGCGGCCATCCCGATCCGGGTGGCGTGGGCCGTCCCCAGTTGCTCTTCCTGGCGGGCCACGACGACGTCACCGGGGAGATGGGCACGCACGATGTCCTCGCCGTGACCCACCACCACCACGATGGTTTTCGAGTCGAGCTCTCGGGCCGCACGGAGCACCCAGCCCACCAGGGAGACGCCTGCGACGGGGTGGGCCACCTTGGGGAGGTCGGACTTCATCCTGTTTCCCTCGCCGGCGGCGAGGACGATGACATGTGTGGCCAAACGGCGTCTTCCTGATCGCTAGCGCTGGGGGGGCAGGACTCGAACCCGCACCGGCAGGACCAAAACCTGCTGTGCTACCTGTTACACCACCCCCCAAACAGCCCGAATTCTAACCGGCAGGACCGCAGTAACCAGCGGTGCTCCCCCGTCACACCACCCCCCAAACAGCCCCGAATGCTAACCGGCAGGACCGCAGTAACCACTGACGGCGAACCCAGGGTTGTAGACCGCGCTATACGCGGTCTACAACCCTGGGTTCGCATACTCGATCTCCGCCACACCCCGGGGCCTGGGCTCCACGCCTCTGGTGTGAGCCGCCAGATCCGTGGCCGCCGCCGCGGCGTCGGCGGCCTCGTCGAAGGTGGTGAAGAAGGCGAAGCAGGCCGAGCCGGACCCGGTCAGTGCAACCGCCGTCTCCCAGGCCGAGCGGAGCTCGGCCATGAACTCGCCCAACATCGGCTCCAGGGCGAGAGCGGCGGGCAGCAGGTCGTTGCGAAGCGGCATGCCTCCGCGTAGCGACGGTGGCAGATCCGCATCAGGCAGCGGCTCGCCCGCCGGCCCCTCCATCTCGTCCCAACGCCGGTAGACCTCGGCGGTGGACATCCCGAATTCGGGCACCGCGACCGCGAAGGCCATGCTCTCCAGCCGCCGCACCTTCTCCACACGCTCCCCGATTCCGGTGATCTCCAGGGTTCCGCCCTCGAGGAACAAGGGGACATCGGCCCCGAGCCCTTCGGCCAGCTCGGACAGGGCGCCTTCGTCCAACGCGGCGAGATCGCCGAGGGCGAGAAGTGTTGCGGCGGCGTCCGAGCTGCCCCCACCCAGGCCCGACTGCGGCGGGATCTCCTTGTCCAGGCGCAGCGATACGGGCCGCACCGGCATCAGGGCGCGGACGGCTCTCAACGCCCTCAGCACCAGGTTGTCCTCAGGATCGATCTCGATCCCACTCACCTCGAAGTGGTCCTCGTCGGCTTCCTCGTCGACGGTGAGCAGGTCGCACCACTCGATGGTCTGCACCAGGGAGTGCAGCGGGTGGTAGCCATCGGGCCGCGGAGGGGAGACATGGAGAGCCAGGTTGAGCTTGGCCGGCGC
This sequence comes from Actinomycetota bacterium, assembly GCA_019347585.1. Lineage (GTDB taxonomy): Bacteria > Actinomycetota > Acidimicrobiia > Spongiisociales > ZC4RG35 > JAHWLC01. The sequence goes on from JAHWLC010000100.1 coordinate 2,440, forward strand.
CTGGTACCGCCTCATGCCTCCACCCCGGCGAGCCTCAGGTAGTCGTCCGGGGCGAGATCCTCGGCGCGGGCCATGGGATCGAGCCCAGCCCGCTCCAGAGTGGTGGCCGGCTCGTCGAGCACACCCGCCAGAGAGCGCCGCAGCATCTTCCGCCTCTGCCCGAAACCGGCCCGTGCCAGCTCGATGGCGCGGGCCGCTCGAGGAGGGGCCGGCTTTCGCTCCATCACCACCACCGCCGACTCCACCCTGGGCGGGGGGACGAAGACCTGCGGCGGGACCCTGAAGGCGACGGTCGCCTCGCTGTGGATGGCGGCGATGACCGAGGGCAGCCCGTATGCCTCCGAGGAAGGCCCTGCGGCGAAGCGCTCCGCCACCTCGCGCTGCACCATCACCACGAAACGGCCCACGGCGGGCACGCCCTGGAGGAGGTCGAGCACTACGGGGGTGCCCACGTTGTAGGGCAGGTTCGCCACCAGGGACCACCTCCCGCCCCCGAGGACATCGGAGAAGTCGACCCTGGTGACGTCCTCGACTCGGATGTCGACGTCGAGCCCGGCGGTCACCTCCTCGAGGACGGCGCCGAGGCCTCGGTCCACCTCGTAGGCGACCACCCGGGCGCCGGTCCCGGCCAGGGCCCGGGTCAGGGTGCCGGTGCCGGCGCCGATCTCGACGATGCGGTCGCCGGGGCCTGCGCCGGCGAGAGCGACGATCTTCCGGGTGATATTGGCGTCGGCGAGAAAATGCTGGCCGAGACGGCGCACCGGAACCAGACCGTGACGGCTGAGCAGCTCCTCGATCTCGGAGCGAGTCTGGGCGCTCATCTCCCGAACACCCGGGCCGCGTTGGTGGAGGTGATCCCGGCGACCTCCTCGACCTCCATGCCCCAAACCCGCGCCAGCGCCTCACCGACCAGCGCCACCCATGCCGGTTCGTTCTGCTCGCCCCGGTGCGGGGGTGGGGCCAGATAGGGGGTGTCGGTCTCCACCAGCGCCCGCTCCGGCGGTACCAGCTCGGCACCGAGCCTGATCGTCTCTCCGGTCTCGAAGGCGAGCGGCCCGGCGAAGGAGAAGGTGACCCCGAGCTGGAGGAAGCGCCGGGTCCACCGGGTGCCTCCGGTCCAGCAGTGGAGGATGGCCAGGGGCCCGGCTTCGGTCTCTTCGAGGATGTCATGGACCCGCTCGAAGGCGTCACGGCAATGGACGATCACCGGCTTGTTCAGGTGGACGGCCAGGCCGATGTGATCGCGGAACGACGCCTCTTGGTCGGGCCGGGGGGAGAGATCGCGATAGAAGTCGAGCCCGGTCTCCCCAATCGCCCCGGCCTGCGGAGCCAGAGCCTCGATCGGCGCCTGCTGCTCGGTCCACCTGCTCGCTTCGTGGGGATGCAGGCCGGCCGTGGCCACCACCTTGCCCGGCAGGGTCCGGGCCAGCTCGAGTGACGAAATAGAGCTGGCCGAGTCCACGCCCGGGACCACTACCCACTCCACCTCGGGGGCGCGTTCGAGCAGGGCGATCGGCTCCCGCCCGTCCAGCTGCAGATGACAGTGGGTGTCGACCCAGCCCATGACATGACGCTAACCCCACCCGCGGAACACGATGGGTAGGCTCGGCCTCGACCCATGGAGTCAGGGATCGCGCGCAAGATCGACGACCTCGGGCGGATCGTCATCCCCGCCGAGACCAGGCGCATGTTCAACATCCGTGAGGGCGACCACCTCTACATCACCGTCTCGGACGGCAACATCATCCTCCGCAAGATGACCGACACCTGCGTCTTCTGTGGCTCCGAGAAGAACGTGAGCCAGTATCGGGGCAAGGGTGTCTGCTCCCCCTGCCGGAGTCAGCTGGTCTCCTGATCCTCGATCAGGGCCTGGTAGATCAGACGACGGGACACCCCGGAGATCTCGGCGGCCCGGCGGGCCGCCTCGGACACCGACATGCCGCCGGCGACCAGCCGGCGGGCCTCCTCGATCGAGCCCGACTCGGAGGAGCCGTCCGGCTCGCCGGGCCCGATGACCACGGTCAGCTCGCCCTTCACCCCCGGCCCGAACCTGGCTGCCGCATCCCGGAGAGCCCCGGCCCACACCTCCTCGTGGAGCTTGGTGAGCTCCCTACCCACCATCACCCGACGATCGGAGCCGCAGACGCGGGCCAGGTCGGTCAGGTCCTGCCCGGCGCGGTAGGGGCTCACGAAGAGGACCACGGGGCGGTCCGCCGCGCCGATTGCTCGCAGGCGCTGCTCACGATCCTTCCCCTTGCGGGGAAGGAATCCCTCGAAGGAGAAGCGCTCGCCGGCGAATCCGGAGAGAGCCATGGCCGCGGTGACCGCGGAGGGCCCGGGGATGACGGTCACGGTCAGGCCCCGGTCGAGCGACATCCTCACCGCAGCCGCTCCGGGGTCGGAGATCACCGGGGTTCCGGCGTCGGAGATCAGTGCCACCCGGAGCCCGGAGGCCACGTCGGCTACCAGCCTCTGCGAACGCTCCATCTCGTTCCCCTCGAACAGGGAGTGCAGCGGCGCCTCGACGCCGAGGTGGCGGAGGAGTTTGCCGGCCCGCCTGGTGTCCTCGGCGTATACCACGTCGGCTTCGGCGAGCGTCTGGCGGAGACGCTCGGATACATCT
>JAHWLC010000101.1 GCA_019347585.1 Actinomycetota bacterium
GACTTCCACGGGGACATGAGCGCATATTTGGCCGCCAAGCGCCGGCTGTTCGACGATCACGAGGTGGGCACGGCCGTGATCAACATCGACGACGAGGCCGGGGCGGAGATCGCGGCGTCCCATACCGGTGACCTCCTCACCGTCGGTGCGGGGGGAGACGTCCGTGGCGAGGCAGGGGAGACAGTGCAGACAGGCACCCGATTCGACCTGATCACCCCGTGGGGCCGCTCCCGGGTGCTCACGCCCGTGCGGGGAAGCTTCAACGTGGCCAACGCATTGTTGGCAGCGGCCTGCTGTCTCTCCTCGGGGATTCCCTTCGAAGACACAGTGGCCGGCCTGGAGCGTCTCGGACCGGTGCCGGGACGTTTCGAAGTCGTCTCCGGGGGCGATGCGGTCACCGTGATAGTGGATTACGCCCACACCCCGCGTGGCATCAGCGAGGCGATCGGCGCGGCCCGAGCCATGGCCACCGGGAGAGTGGTGGCGCTGGCCGGCGCCGGCGGGGAGCGGGACCGCCGGAAGAGGCCCCTGATGGGGCGCGCCCTCTCCGCAGCCGACGTCGCCGTGGTGACCAGTGACAACCCTCGCTCCGAGAACCCGGAGAGGATCGTCGACTCGGTGCTGGCGGGTGTGCCCGCGGAGGCGAACGTGATGGTGGTGGTCGACCGGCGCCAGGCCATCGCCACTGCTCTGGCTGCGGCCGACGACGGTGATGTGGTCCTGATCCTGGGCCGGGGCCACGAGCCGATGCAGGAGGCCGGCGGGGAGAGAGTGCCGTTCGACGATCGGGACGTGGCGAGAGAAGCGTTGGCCAGGCTGCGGAAGTCCGCGGATTCCGGGGCCGAATCGGGGAGCATGGGCCCGTGATCCCTCTGCTGATCGCAGCTGCCGTCGGCCTCGCCGCTTCCATCTTCGGCACGCCCTATGCGATCCGCTACTTCCGCACCAAGCAGATGGGCCAGTTCATCCAGGAGGACATCAAGGGGCACGCTCACAAACAGGGGACACCCACCATGGGAGGCGTGGTCTTCGTCGGCGCCGCCGTCATCGGCTGGCTCCTCGCCCACGTCCAGGTGTGGACCCCGTCCGGCTTCGGCCTGCGGTTGAGGGAGTTCAACGACGGCGGGATGCTCGCCGTGCTGGCGCTGGCGGGCATGGCGTTGGTCGGCTTCGTCGACGACTGGATCAAGTACTCGAACCAGCGCAGTCTCGGCTTGTCGAAACTGGCCAAATTCACCGGTCAGCTCGCCATCGCCGCCTTCTTCGCCTGGGGCGCCACCGAGGCGGGGGTGGTCACCGAGGTCTCGTTCGTGCGGCCGATGGGCATCGACCTGGGCGCCTTCTTCGTCGTCTGGGTCCTGATCATGCTCACCGGCACCGCCAACGGGGTCAACCTGGCGGACGGGATGGACGGTCTCGCCGCAGGCTCTTCGGCTCTGGTGATCGCCTCCTACACCGTGATCGCCTTCTGGCAGAACTCCAACGCCGAGCTCTACTCCGCCGTCGACCCTCTGGAGCTGGCGATCATCTCTGCGGCCATGTTCGGCGCGATCCTCGGCTTCCTGTGGTGGAACGCACCGCCGGCGAAGATCTTCATGGGCGATGTGGGCAGCCAGGGGATCGGGGGTCTGCTCGCGGCTCTTGCGCTGCTCACCAACACCCATCTCCTCCTCGTCATCCTGGGCGGGATCTACGTGGCGGAGACCCTCTCGGTGATCTTCCAGGTAGCCAGTTTCCGGACCACGGGCCAACGGATCTTCCGCATGTCCCCGCTTCACTTCCACTTCGATCTCGGGGGGTGGCCGGAGACCACCGTTGTCATCAGGTTCTGGATCCTCACCGGCCTCGGCGTCGCTCTCGGTCTGGGCTTCTTCTACGGCGACTTCCTCACCCGGTCGGGGCTGCTGTGAGGGCTCTGGTTCTCGGGGCCGGGATATCGGGGATGGCGGCGGCCCGCCTCGCCCGGAGCCGGGGCATGGCCGTGGGGATCTACGCCGAGGACGTCTCGGCGTCCGCGATCGCCGAGGGCTTCGGAGTCGCAGGGGGCGACTGGGACCCGGTCCTCCTCGAGGGCGTCGATCTGGTGGTGGCCAGCCCCGGGTTCTCGGAGCGGTCGGCGCCGGTGGTCGACACCCTGGAGCGGGGGGTGCCCCTGTGGAGCGAGATCGAGCTCGCCTGGCGCCACCTCAAGAGCCCGGTGGTCGCGGTGACCGGCACCAACGGGAAGACCAGTGTCACCGAGGCCACTTCGGCGATGCTGGAGTGCTCGGGGCTGAAGGCGCCGGCGACGGGCAACATCGGTAGCCCGTTGTCGGGTTTCGCCGACGAGGCGTACGACGCCCTGGTGGTGGAGGTCTCCAGCTTCCAGCTTCGCTTCATCGAAGATTTCCACCCGGTGGCGGCGGCGATCACCAATGTGGCGGCCGACCATCTCGACTGGCACGGGTCGGAGCATTCCTATCGGGAGGCGAAACGGCGGATCTATGAGAACCAGACCGGCTCCGATCTCCTGGTGTACGACAGCGACGATGAGGGAGCCACCGACCTGGTGCGGGGGGCGCCCTCACAGCTGGTCCCGGTATCGGGGAGGCGCCTCCCCGAGGACGGGGCGGGGATCGCCGACGGCACCCTGGTGGTGGGCGAGATCACCATCGATGTCGCCGACCTCACCTCCGACGACCCGACCCACCTGGTGAATCTGGCCTGTGCCGGAACTCTCGCCGTGCGCATGGGGGCCAGCGGCCAAGGGGTGGCCGAAGCGGCGGAGCGTTTCCGTCCCGGTGCTCACCGGAGGGCTCTGGTGCTGAGGGCCCACGGGGTGAGCTGGGTGGACGACTCCAAGGCCACCAACCCCCACGCCGCCCTGGCCTCGATCCGGTCTCATGACAGCGTCGTGCTCATCGCGGGTGGACTGGCCAAGGGCCTCGACCTCGCACCCATGGCCGACGAGCCGGCGGTGCGGGTGCTGATCGGGATCGGGGAGGCGGGTCCCGCCCTGGTCGAGATGGCGGGGGAGAGGGGGCGGCTGGCGGGGAACATGGAGACTGCGGTGGAATTGGCGCGCCAGGCCGCCGAGCCCGGCGATACCGTGCTCCTGGCCCCGGGATGCGCCAGCTTCGACCAGTTCGCATCGTATGGCGAGCGCGGCGACCGCTTCGCCGAACTGGTGAGAGAGACGGTAGGGGAGGAGCGGTGACCGCGAGCGTCACGTCGATATCGAAGGCACGAGCCACGGCCACGGACAGGGCCGAGCGGGTGAGGGCCAACAACCGCATCGCCACCGCCATCCTCGTGCTGGTCGTGGTCCTGGTGGTCATCGGGCTCGGCGCCACCCAGTCGGCGTCGTCGGCGGTGGCCATCGACCAGACCCGCGACTGGCTCTACTACTTCAAGCGGCAGATGATCGGTGTCGGGCTGGGGGCGGTCTTCCTCCTGGTCGCCAGTCGCGTCCCCTACCGCATCTACCGCAAGCTCGCCCTGCCCCTGTTCGCGGTGACCGTGGCCCTTCTCATCGCGGTGCTCACGACCGGCGAAGACATCAACGGCGCCCGCCGCTGGCTCCAGCTGCCTCTGTTCAGCTTCCAGCCGTCCGAGGTGGCGAAGGTGGCTGTGGTCTTCACCCTGGCTTATCTGCTGGAGCGAAAGCACAAGATCCTCGACCAGCTCAGCCACTTCGTGGTCCCGGTGCTCTTCGTGGTGGGGACGGTGGCCCTCCTGGTCATCCGCCAGCCGGATCTGGGGACGCTGATCATCATCGGAGCAGCGGCGATGGCGGTGATCGTGGCCAGCGACTCACCGATGCGCTACGTGCTCCTGATCGGTGTCGCGGTGGTGCTCGTCACCACGTTCCTCGCCTTCGACGAAACCTACCGTGCGACCCGGATCACCTCGTTCCTCGACCCCTACGCCGACTCCTCCGGAAGCGGATACCAGCTGATTCAGGGCTACTACGCACTGGGCAATGGCGGCATCCTCGGGGTCGGGCTCGGGGCCAGCCGGGCCCGCTGGCTGTACCTCCCCAACGCCCACACCGACTTCATCTTCGCCATCATCGGCGAGGAGACCGGTCTGATCGGAGGTCTCACGGTGATCGGGCTATTCAGCGCTCTCGCCGTCGCCGGATGGCTGGTGGCGCTGCGGGCCCCGGACCGATTCGGGAGGATGGTGGCGGCCGGCATCACGACCTGGCTCTCCTTCCAGGCTCTGGCCAACGTCGGTGGAGTGCTGGGCACTCTCCCCATCACCGGCATCGCCCTGCCCTTCGTCTCCTTCGGGTCCACCGCCCTCGTGGTTGCCATGGGCGGGGCGGGGGTGCTGGTGAACATCGCGCAGAGCGGCGTGACCAGGGGGAGATGAGCTATCTGATCGCCGCGGCCGGGACCGGTGGCCACGTCTACCCCGGGCTCTCCGTGGCGGAGGCGCTGCTCGAACTGGGGGTGCCCCAAAGCGAGATCCTCTTCGTCGGGGGGGACCGCCTGGAGAAGGAGGTGTACCCGGCCGAGGGCTACCCGTTCTTCGAGGTCGAGGTGAGGGGGCTCCGCCGCGAGATGAGCCTGGGCAACCTCACCCTCCCCCTGGTGGTCATGCGCGCCCGTCGGCGCATCCGGGAGGTGATCTCGCAGAGGGCGGTCAGAGTCGCTATCGGCATGGGCGGGTACGTCACCATCCCGGCCGCGATGGCGGCCTCCTCGGTAGGAGTGACCTTCATGAACGCCGAGCAGAATGCCGAGGCGGGATTGGCCAACCGGCTGGCGGCGCGGTGGGCGGCCCGCACTTTCGCCGCCTTCCCGGTCACACGGGGGCTCCCGGGCGCCGAGTGGGTCGGCAACCCGGTGCGCCGGCCCTTCTGGGATTTCGACCGGGAGCTGCTTCGTGACAGGGCCCGGGAGCATTACGGGCTGGACGGCGCCGCGCCGGTTCTCGGCGTGGTGGGCGGGTCGCTGGGGGCGAAGACGCTCAATGTGGCGGTCGCCGGCCTGGTGGCGGCCTGGGACGGTCCTCGTCTCGAGGTGGTCCATCTCACCGGTCCCCGTGCGCACGGGATCCCCGA
>JAHWLC010000102.1 GCA_019347585.1 Actinomycetota bacterium
GCCGTGCTGGGGACAATGTGGGTGTTCTGTTGCGGGGGGTGGCCAAAGATGAGGTGGAGCGGGGTCAGGTGCTGGCCAAGCCGGGTTCGATCACCCCGCATACCGATTTCGACGCTCAGGTGTATGTGTTGACCAAGGAGGAGGGGGGCCGGCACAACCCGTTCTTTCCCGGCTACCGGCCTCAGTTCTATTTCCGCACCACCGACGTCACCGGTTCGATCCACCTGCCCGAGGGCACTCAGATGGTGATGCCGGGAGACAACACCGAGATGTCGGTGGAGCTGATCGCTCCCATCGCCATGGACGAAGGCCTCCGCTTCGCCATCCGCGAAGGCGGCCGCACCGTCGGAGCCGGACGAGTAGTCAAGATCACCAAATGAGCGACCAGCAGAAGATTCGCATTCGGCTCAAGGCCTACGACCACAACGTGGTCGATGAGTCCTCGAAGAAGATCGCCGAGACCGTCCTGCGCACCCAGGCCAAGATCAAGGGCCCGGTGCCGCTGCCCACCGAGATCCACCGCTACTGCGTGATCCGGGGGCCCCACGTCCACAAGGACTCGCGCGAGCACTTCGAGATGCGGATCCACAAGCGGCTCATCGACATACTCGAGCCCACTCCCAAGACCGTCGACTCGCTGATGCGTCTCGAGCTGCCCGCCGGGGTGGAAGTTGAGATCAAGCTATGAGAGCGATTCTCGGGCAGAAGTTGGGCATGACCCAGGTCTTCGACGCCGAGGCGCGGGCCATCCCCGTCACCGTCATCAAGGCCGGGCCGGTCCACGTCACCCAGATCAAGACCATCGAGAACGATGGCTACAACGCCATCCAGATCTCCTATGGGGAGGTCAAGCCGGGACGGGTCACCAAGCCCGAGGCGGGCCACTACGCCAAGGCCGGTGTCGCCCCGGGCAGCCACCTCGTCGAGATCAAGGTCGACGACCCGGCGCAGTTCGAGCTGGGCCAGGAGCTCAAGGTGACCGAGATGTTCGAACCCGGCATCAAGGCCGACGTCTCCGGTGTCTCCAAGGGCAAGGGCTTCGCCGGTGTCATCAAGAGGCACAACTTCTCCGGCCAGGGGGCGTCGCACGGAACCCACAAGAAGCACCGCGCCCCGGGGTCCATCGGCGCCTGCGCCACCCCCGCCCGTGTCTTCAAGGGCATGCGCATGGCCGGCCGCATGGGTGGGGAGAAAGTGACCACGCTCAACCTCGAAGTGGTGAGCATCGACGAGGAGCGGGGCCTCCTTCTCCTCGGCGGCTCGGTGCCCGGGCCCAAGGGCTCGGTCATCCTGGTCAGGGAGGCGGTGAAGAACAGTGGCTGATCTCAAGGCCCCTGTCTTCAAGCCCGACGGCAGCTCCGGCGGCGACATCAAGCTCGACGCCGAGGTCTTCGGCATCGAGCCCAACATGGCGGTGCTTCATCAGGTGGTCACCGCGCAGCTCGCCGCGGCCAGGGCCGGCACCGCCAGCACCAAGACCCGTGCCGAGGTCCGTGGCGGCGGCCGCAAGCCATGGCGCCAGAAGGGCTTGGGCCGGGCCCGTCACGGTTCGATCCGCTCTCCGCAGTGGGTTGGCGGCGGCGTCGCTCACGGCCCCTCTCCCCGGGACTACGCCCAGCGCACCCCGAAGAAGATGAAGCGTCTCGCCCTGCGCAGCGCTCTCTCCGCCCGCGCCTCGGAGTCGGCGATCAAGGTGGTCGACGACATCGACTGGGCGACCCCGAAGACCAAGCAGGCCGTCGCCCTCCTCGAGAAGATGGAGGCCGCGGGCAAGATCCTGGTCGTCATCAGCCAGCTCGACGGGGCCGCCGGCAAGTCTTTCCGCAATCTCCCCCGGGTCCGTCTGGTGGAGCCGGGCCATCTCACCGCCTACGACGTCCTCTGGTCCGACCAGGTGCTCTTCACCACGCACACCGTGGGGTCGGTGGGCCGCTCCAGCAGCTACGAGGTCAGCCAGGGCGATTTCGTCAAGGAGGCCACCAAGGCCAAGACCGGAGGTGAGGAGGAATGAGGACCGCACACGACATAATCCTCGCCCCCGTCGTCTCCGAGAAGTCCTACCAGCTGATCGAGGACAACAACACCTACACCTTCGAGGTCGATCCCCGCGCCTCCAAGGAGCAGATCCGCAACGCCGTGGAGCAGGTGTTCGGGGTGGGAGTGCTTCGGGTCAACACCATGAACCGCCAGGGGAAGAGGAAGCGGTATGGCTACAAAATGGGCCGCCGCAAGAACGTCAAGCGCGCCGTGGTCACCCTCGCCGAGGGTGACTCCATCGATCTGTTCGGAGTCTGAGATGGCAAACAAGAAGAGAAAGCCGACATCGCCGGGCCGTCGCTTCCAGACGGTCTCCGATTTCGCCGAGATCACCACGGACAGCCCGGAGAAGTCGCTCATCGCCAAGAAGGGGAAGACCGGCGGGCGCAACACCTACGGCCGCACCACTTCGCGCCATCGCGGCGGCGGGCACAAGCAGCGCTATCGCATCGTCGACTTCAAGCGGGAGAAGGAAGGTGTCCCCGCCCGGGTCGCCACCATCGAGTACGACCCCAACCGCAACGCCCGCATCGCCCTGCTCAACTATGCCGACGGGGAGAAGCGCTACATCCTCGCCCCGGTGGGGCTCAACGTCGGCGACCGGGTCGAGTCGGGCTCCGGCGCCGACATCAAGCCGGGAAATGCGCTCCCGTTGCGGAACATTCCGGCCGGAACCCTGGTTCATTCCATCGAGATGCGCCCCGGTGGGGGCGCCAAGATGGCCCGCTCCGCCGGCACCGCCGTCCAGCTCATGTCCAAGGAAGGCGATCTCGCCCTGCTCCGTCTCCCCTCGGGGGAGATGCGGCAGGTGCCACTGGACTGCCGGGCCACCGTCGGCCAGGTGGGCAACCCCGAGGCAGAGCTGGTCAAGCTGGGCAAGGCCGGACGGAAGCGCTGGAAGGGGGTCCGCCCCCAGACCCGCGGCGTCGCCATGAACCCGGTGGACCATCCCCTCGGGGGTGGCGAGGGCAAGGCGTCCGGCGGCCGTCATCCCACCAGCCCTTGGGGCAAGAAAGAAGGGCGCACCCGCTCTCCCAAGAAGGCATCCAACAAGTACATCGTCAGACGCAGAACGAAGAAAGGCAGGCGATGAGCCGCTCTCTGAAGAAGGGCCCGTTCGTGGACGAGCATCTGGCCAACAAGGTCGACGAGCTCAACCGCAGCGGGCAGAAGCGGGTGGTGAGGACCTGGTCCCGCCGCTCCACCATCATCCCCGAGATGATCGGGCACACCATCGCGGTCCACGACGGCCGCAAGCACGTCCCGGTTTACATCACCGATTCCATGGTGGGGCACAAGCTGGGGGAGTTCGCCCCTACCCGCACCTTCCGCGGCCATGCCGAGAAGGCGGTGAGGAGGGCATGAAGGTCAAGGCGCACACCCGCTTCATCCGCCAGTCGCCCTACAAGGTGCGCCGGGTCCTCGACCTGGTGCGCGGGCTGCCCGTCGAGGAGGCCGACCACCTGCTCCGCCTCACCAACCGGGGAGCGGCCGCGCCCATCGCCAAGACCCTGAACTCGGCTGTGGCCAACGCCGAGCACAACCACGCGCTCGATCCCGAGGACCTGGTGATCGCCGAGGCGTTCGCCGATGAAGGACCGACCCTGAAGCGCTGGCGCCCGCGCGCCCGGGGCCGCGCCACTCGGATCAACAAGCGCACCAGCCACATAACCATCGTGGTGTCAGACATGAGAGAGGACTCCTGATGGGCCAGAAGACACACCCGTATTCGTTCCGAATCGGCGTCGCCACCGACTGGAAGTCGAAGTGGTTCGCCGAAAAGGATTACGCCGACAACGTCAACGAGGACTGGCAGATCCGTGACTATCTGCGCGACGAGCTGACCAGGGGCGCGGTGTCCCGGATCGACATCGAGCGCACCCGGGACCGGCTCATCGTCGACATCCATACCGCCCGTCCCGGGGTGGTCATCGGGCGCAAGGGCTCAGAGGCGGAGCGGCTCCGCACCGGTCTCGAGGAGCTGACCGAGCGCCGGGTCAAGCTCAACATCAACGAGGTCAAGGACCCGGATCTCGACGCCACCCTGCTCGCCCGGGGGATCGCCGATCAGCTCGAGAACCGGATCGCTTTCCGGCGCGCCATGAAGCGGGCCGTCGCTTCCGCACTCAAGGCCGGCGCCGAGGGAGTGAGGGTCGAGTGCAAGGGCCGTCTCGGCGGCGCTGACATGGGCCGACGCGAGTGGTACCGCGAGGGCCGGGTCCCGCTGCACACCCTGCGCGCCGACATCGACTTCGGGACCGCGACCGCACGCACCACCGTCGGAGCCATCGGGGTCAAGGTCTGGGTCTACCGCGGCGAGGTCGTGGAGAGCGGTCCCGTGTCCGGGGAGAGGATCGCCGCCGAGGCCGATTTGGCCACCGGGGGGCCTTCCCGGCGCACCCAGAAGAGCCTCAAGTCCCGCGCCGAGGAGGCCGCCGGCTTGGAGCGCAAGCCCAGGCTGATCGAAGCCGGCGGGGGCAAGCGCTCCGTCGAGCCAACCGACAAGGAGGGCGGTCGTCGCCTCATCGAGGCCGGTGGCGGACGCCGACCCACCGCGGCCGAGGCCAAGGTGCAGTACGAGGAGGAGATCGTGACCCCCGAGGACACCACCGAGGAGAGCGACGAGGTCGTCGCCACCGAGGAGGGCGCAAACATCGCCGCCGGCCCCGAGACCGCGGAGGCTCAGACCGAAGGCTCGGTCTCCGAGGAGAAGAGCGCGGACGACGCGGCTGCCGAGGCCGCCGAGGCCGCGGAGGCTCAGGTCGAGGGCCCCGTCTCCGAGGAGAAGAGCGCGGACGACGAGGCTGCCCAGGCTGCCGAGGCTGCCGAGGCCGGGGACGCCGGAGAAGAGGAGTAGCCGGCCATGCTGATGCCGAAGAGGACCAAGCACCGCAAGGAGCACCGCGGCCGGCGCTCCGGCGTGGCCAAGGGCGGCACCGAGGTGAACTTTGGCGAGTACGGTCTGCAGGCCCTCGAGGCCGGGTGGATCACCGCCCGTCAGA
>JAHWLC010000103.1 GCA_019347585.1 Actinomycetota bacterium
GTCATCCCCGCCGATCATATTGCCCGGGAGGGAATGGAAGACACTCCCGTCGTGGTTCTAACATCACGCCAGTCCACCCGCGGTCGAAAGAGCATCGATGCCCACTTACGAGTATGCCTGCAGGGCCTGTGGCGAGAGCTTCGAGGTCTTCCAGTCGTTCGCCGACAAGCCTCTGCGGAAGCACGAGGATTGCGGCGGCGACCTGCAAAAGGTCTTCCATGCCCGCGGCATCGTGTTCAAGGGGCCGGGCTTCTACGCCACCGACAAGCGGCCGGCGCCGGCCAAGAGCTCCGACTCCAAGAGCTCCGACTCCAAGAGCTCCGACTCCAGGAGAGCAGACTCGTCCCAGAAGAGCTCGAAGGAGACGGCCAAGGCGTCTTCCTCTTCTTCGGACGACTGACGACACCCTTCCTTCCGCCGCCCTGCTCCCATACCTTCGAGCCATGCTCTGGCTCCAGCCGATTCCCTGGGCGCGCTGGTTGGCCGCCACGGCCATTGCCGCCATCGCCCTCTGGGTCGAACTGGCGCCGGACCCGGCCACGGAGCATGCCTTCGCGTCAGTCGACATCGCCCGGGGCGAGGCACTGACCGCGGCCAACATAGAGCTCCGGGAGGTCCCCGCCGGTCTGCTCGCCCCACCCGGGCCGGGATCGGTGGCCGGACGCGACATACCGGCAGGCGCCCCGCTGGGCCCGGGGGACACCGCGCACCCGGAAACGCTCGTCCCCGAGGATTGGTGGGTGCTCGCCACCGAGCTCCCTCCGGGTGCCCGCCAGGGGGATCGGGTTCTCATCGTGCTCCTCGACGCGGGGGAGACGGTGGCTGGCGTGGTGGCCTCCACCGAGGCCGACGACCCGTTCGCGGTGGGACTGGGTGCAATCGCCGTCCCACCCGAGCTCGCCCCGGAAGTAGCGCACGCCACCGCCGCGGGGCGGACCGTGGTGCTGGTGGGAGCGGGGTGAGCACTACCGTGCCGCCGTGCTCTCAGCGATCGTTTGGGGCCTGGTCCAGGGGCTGACCGAGTTCCTTCCCGTCTCCTCCTCCGGTCATCTGGTGATCGTCCCCGCGTTCCTCGACCGGATGGGGTTCGAGGTGATCCCACCCAGTCTGGAGATATCGGCGTTCCTCCACCTGGGCACGCTGCTGGCGGTGCTCGTCTACTTCCGCTCCGACGTCCTCAGGATGCTCCGTGCCCGCTCCGATCCCGAAGGGCGGCGGGCGCTGATGCTCGTCGTGGTCGGGACTTTGCCCGCCCTGGTCGGGTTGTTCGTCGAAGAGTCTCTGGAGGCCTTTCAGGACAGCGTCTCCAATGTGGGCTGGGCGCTCCTGGCGACCGGTGTCATCCTCTGGGCGGGGCAGCGTCTCGCCACCGGCTCCCGTCTCCTGGCCGACGGTCGGGTGCGCGATGCCCTGATAGTCGGCGTCGCCCAGGCCTTCGCCCTCATCCCCGGGATCTCCCGCTCCGGAATCACCATCTCCGCCGGGAACGGAGCTCGCTTTCAACCCTTGGAGGCAGCCCGCTACTCGTTCCTCCTGGGGATCCCGGCCATCGGCGGCGGCGGCCTGCTCCAGATTCCCGACCTTGCCGGGGCCGGGCAGCTCGGACCGGAAGTCTGGGTGGGGCTCGCGGTGGCCGCCGTGGCCGGCTACGCCGCCATTGCCCTGCTCCTCGCTTCGCTGCGACGGGTGGGGCTGATTCCCTTCGCCGTCTACTGCCTTTCGGTGGGCCTGCTCACCGTGGTGGTGTTCCCGTGACCGCCCGCAACGTCCTCGGCGACGAGCTGGAGGGGTGCAGCGCGGATCCCCTCACCGGCTGGTTCCGCGACGGCACCTGTGAGACCGCTCCGGAAGATCAGGGCAGCCACACCATCTGCGCCGTCGTCACCAGGGACTTCCTCGAGCACCAGCGGGGCATCGGAAACGACCTGACCACCCCGGTCCCCGCCTTCCAGTTCCCCGGGCTCCAGCCGGGGGACCGATGGTGCGTCACCGCCCGCAACTGGCTGCGCGCCTATCAGGACGGCGTCGCCGCCCCGGTGGTCCTTGCCGCCACCCATGAGCGCGCCCTCGACATCGTGCCACTGGAGGCGTTGCGCGAGCACGCCGTCGACGTGCCCGACGACCCGGGGGCGCTTTCCTGAGCGGATCCGCCCCGGATCTGGGCCGGAGTAGCCGAGGTCCGCTGTCAGCGCATGACCGCGGGGAGCCCGACGTGGACCCCGCCGGCGAGGTTCTGCACGCCACGAACGGCGAGGAGTGCACCGGCGGCGAAAGACTCGTAGCTGGTGGAGAGATGCTCGATGCTGAGCACCTCCCCCGGGTTGGATAAGGCCACCTCCTGTTGGGCGATGAGGCCGGGAAGACGCAGGGAGTGAATCCGGACCCCGTCGAGGTCGCCGCCCCTGGCTCCCTCGACCAGCTCCTCCGAGCTTTCCACCGAGCGCCCCCCGGAGCTGGAGATGCCCATGGCGGTGGCCAGGGATGTTCCCGAAGGGGCATCGGGCTTGGTGGCGTGGTGCCGCTCGATTATCTCCACCGCGTCGAACATGGGCGACGCCTCCACCGCGAACCGCATCATCAGCACGGCCCCGATGGAGAAGTTGGGCACGACCAGACACGGCGTGTCCCGGCCCCACATCTCTCTCAGCTCGACGAGGCGCTCCGGGGTGAACCCGGAGGTGCCCACCACCACGGCCAGCTCCTTCTCGTGCCAGACCTTCAGGTTCTCGAACACCACGTCGGGATGGGCGGCCTCCACCAGGACATCGCCCTCGATCCGCTTGGGAGATCCGGTGACGGCGACCCCGTGTATCTCATCACCCTGACGATTGGGGTTGTAGAGGGAGCTCAGCTCGAGATCGTCGGCCGCGGCGACCGCGGAGATGATGGGGGTGGCGAGCTTGCCGCCTGCTCCGGACACCGCCACCCGGATCATCGCGCCTCCAGCGCCTCCCCCAACGACTTCTCGAAGACCTCGAGGGTCTTCGCCACGTCCTCGTCGGTATGGGCCGCGCAGACGAACCAGGGCTCGAGAGCGTCGGGACAGGGCATGACCCCGCGGCGGATCATCCGCATGCACAGGTCCTCGTAGAGCTTGGCGTCGTGTCGTGCGGTGTCACGGAACTCCCTGGCCTCGCCCTCACCGAGGAAGATGGAGAACATCGAGGGATGGCCCGTGACCTCCCCTTCCACGCCATGATCGGCGAGGATCCGCCCCAAACCCTCCATCAGGGCCTTGCCCACCTTCTCCACCCTGGCCAGGGGCTCGCCGGTGAGGAGACGCTCGACGGTGGCCTTGGCCGCGGCCACCCCCACCCCGTTCCCCGAATAGGTGCCGGCCTGGGCGATCCCGCCGCTCCTCCACCCCCCGGCCACCTGGCCCCGGGTGGCGATGGCCGCTGCGGGAAACCCGTTGGCGATCGCCTTGGCGTAGGTGCCGATGTCGGGGGCCACCCCGAACACCTCGTAGGCGCCTCCGACCGCCATGCGGAACCCGGTCTTCACCTCGTCGAAGACGAGCAATGCGCCGTGACGGTCGCAGAGCGATCGCAGAGCCTCGATGTATCCCTCGTCCGGCATGAACCCGAAGGCGTTGCCCATCATCGGCTCCACCATCAGCGCCGCCACCCGCTCCCCCTCCGAATCGAGAAGCGCCTCCAGCAGGGGCAGGTCGTTGAAGGGAACCACGCGGATGTAGTCCTGGATCGCCGCGGGGATACCCTTGCTGGAGAGCACCGGCTTGGGCTGATCGCGCGGGCCGAGCTCGCCGGGAGGGGCGCTGGCGGTGGAGAACATGACGTAGTCGTGGACGCCGTGGTAGGCGCCCTCGAACTTGACCACCAGATCGCGCCCGGTGAGGCCGCGGGCGAGCCGGAGCGCGTGCATCGTGGCCTCGGTGCCCGTGTTGGTGAACCTCATGACATCCGCCCAGGCGAGCGCCTCCATCACCTTCTCTGCGGCCTCGACCTCCCGCCGCTGGGTCATGGCGAAGGTGGTTCCCGCCGCCGCCGCCTCCGCCACCGCCGACGCCACCGTCTCGTCCCCATGGCCGAGGATGATCGGCCCGAAGCCGAGTTGATAGTCGATGTAGCGGTTGCCATCCATGTCGACGACGTGGCCTCCTTCGCCGTGGTCGATCACCAAGGTGTCGTCGTCGCTCCAGTAGCGGAACTGGCTGGACACCCCGTTGACCAGCACCTCTGAAGCGCGCCGGTACCACTTGGCGGTTCTCTCGCCTTGCAGGCCCATCGGCGGGAATATAACTGGCGGCCATCCGACTAGTTTCCGAGCATGGCCGAAGACCTCAAGCTGCTCATCGCCGGGGAGTGGACCGAGGGGACCGGCGAGGGCCATCACGAGGTGAGGTCCCCGGTCAGCGGCGAGCACATCTACAACGTGCCCAAGCCCTCGCCCGCCGACATCGACCGCGCCGTGGCCGCGGCCCGAGAAGCCACCGAGGAGATGCGGCATTGGACCGCCTTCGAGCGGGCGGAGATGTGCCTCCGCATCTACGACTTGTGGCAGGACCGGATCGAGGATGTGGCCCGCATCCTCACCATCGAGCAGGGAAAGCCGTTCAAGGAGGAGTCGATCGACGACATCGCCGAGTCCGGCGATTACTTCCAGATCGCCGCCGAGGACGTCAAGCGGCTCTCCGGGGAGGTCATCCCCACTACCGAGCGGAACCGCCGGATGTTCACGGTGCACCGCCCCGTCGGGGTATGGGCCGCCATCACTCCCTGGAATTTCCCGGTGATGATCCCCATGGAGTACGTCGGACCCGGCCTCGCCACTGGCAACGCCCTGATCGTGAAGCCGCCCGAGTTCACCTGCTGGGCACTCCTCGAGATGGCCGCGGTCTTCGAGGAGGCGGGGGTCCCCAAGGGGGCCATTTCTGTCATCCCCGGCGATGGCGAGGTAGGCGAGGCACTGGTCACCCATGACGGGATCGATGCCATTGGCTTCACCGGCTCCTCGGCAACCGGGAA
>JAHWLC010000104.1 GCA_019347585.1 Actinomycetota bacterium
AAGAGCGCATCCACAACCGGATCGACCTCGAGCACGGCAAGCCGATCGTCTTCGACGAGGGGTCCAAGGCGGTGGTGTTCCGGGGCGGCGAAGCCCAAATCGTCGACTCCTCGTCGGTAGATCCCAAGGCCATCCTCGTCCACGACGAGACCCGCAAGGACCCGTCGATCGCCTTCGCCCTGAGCCGTCTCTCCCACGGGCCCTACGGCCCCACCCCCCTCGGCATCTTCCGCCGGGTGGAGCGGCCCACCTACGACGCCGGGGTCAACGCCCAGGTCGTCGAGGCCAAGGCCAAGCGAGGAGAGGGCGACCTCGACAAGCTGATCCGGTCACACGGAACCTGGGAAGTGAAGGGCTCCCCGAACGGCGGCAGCAGCGCTCCCCAGAACGGCGGCCAGTCGGCCTGACCGTCGGCTCAGCCCGATCCCACCGCGGCCAGGGCGAAGGCGCTGAGCTCGTCGACCAGGGCTGCCCGGTCGAGTCTCCCCTCCGGGTCGTACCAGCGCTCGATGGCGTTGAGCACCGAGAGTATGAAGATGGTCGTCGTCTTCGGGTCGAGGCCGGGACGGAATGAGCCTTCCCCGGCTCCCTCGGCCAGCACCCGGCGGAACACCCTCTCGTAGCGGTCACGGGCCTCGAGGATGCGACGACGGTGCCCGGCGTCGAGCATCCGGGCCTCGTTGAGGAAGGTTCGCGCCACGTCGAGGTTGTCGAGCACGACGTCGACATGCCCGGCGATCAGCGCCTGCAGCCGCTCCCGGGGCGTGCCGCCCAAGGCGAGGGCCCGTTCGGCCGAAGCCCCGAAGAGCCGGGCGCCCTCCTCGACCACCTCGACCAGCAGGTCCTGCTTGGACTCGACGTGGGAGTAGAGGGAGGAGCCGAGCAGCCCCAGCTCCTTTCCCAGGTCGCGCATCGAAGTTCCGTGATACCCGCGCCGGGCGAAGAGCCGCCCGGCGGCTTCGACCACGTCGGCCCTGGTGTTGCGGGTGGTGACCATCAGCGGTGGTCGTAGCGGACGACGACCTGGTCGGTGGTGGGATGGGCCTGGCAGGTGAGGACGAATCCGGCCTCGACCTCGGAGTCGATGAGGGCATAGTTCTTCTCCATCTCCACCTCCCCGTCCTCGATGCGGCCTTTGCAGGAGGCGCACATGCCCCCCTTGCATGAGAAGGGCAGCTCGGGGCGCACCCGCAGAGCGGCGTCGAGCACCGAGGTCTGCGGCGACATCCGGGTCTGGACGGCCCTTCCGTCGAGGATCACCGTCAGCTCCACCGAGCCGTCCCCTTCCGCCGGCTCGGGCGGCAGGCTCTCCTGGTCGAGGGGGCCCGCGAAGAAGAGCTCGTCGTGGATCTCCTCCTCGTCGACGCCGAGCGAGGTCAGGGTCTCCCGCGCCGTCATCACCAGTTCGTAGGGCCCGCAGAGATACCATCCGTCCACCGGTTCGTCGCCGAGCAGGCGATCGTGGATGATCCGGATCTTCCCGACGTCGATCCGCCCCGAGAGGAGGGGTACGTCCGATCCCTCCCGGCTCAGGATGTGGAAGAGCTGGAAGCGGTCCCGGTAGCGGTCCTTCAGCCCCTCCAGCTCATCGAGGAACATGATGCTGGAAGCGGTGCGGTTGCCGTAGAGCAGCGTCCAGCTCGCCTGCGGCTCCATCTCCAGGGAGCTCGAGATCAGCGAGAGGACGGGGGTGATCCCCGACCCGGCGGCGATGGCCACGGCGCGCCGTCTGCGGCCGGGCTCGATATCGATGGTGAACTCGCCGATCGGGGGCATCACCTCGAGGACGTCGCCCGCCTCGAGATCGGTCGTGGCGTAGCTGCTGAACCTGCCACCGGCCAGCCTCTTGATCCCGACGCGCAGCTTGCCCGTGTTGACATTGGCGCAGATCGAATAGGACCGGCGCAGGTCCTCCCCGTCGACGTCGGCGCGGACGGTGACGTGCTGGCCGGGTAGGTACCGGAAGGTGTCGGCCAGCTCGGAGGGGACGTCGAAAGTCACACAGACGGCCTCGTCGGTGAGTGGTGTCACCTCGGTGACCCGCAACGGATGGAAGACGACGGAGACGTCTGAGGGGGGACGACCCCCCTCAGACCCCCCGGGATTACCTGGCTGCGGGACGGATTGGGTCATCAGTGGCTCTTGAAGTAGTCAAAGGGCTCGCCGCAAGAGGAGCAGACCATCAGCGCCTTGCACGCCGTGGACCCGAAGCGGGCGACCAGACGGGGCGAGTCAGCGGCGCATCGGGGGCACACCACCTCCTGGAGGGCGGTCGGCGGTGCGATCCCGAACTCGGCCAGCTTGCGGTGACCCTCCTCGCTGATCCAATCGGTGGTCCAGGCGGGTGAATAGGTGGTGCGCACTTCGACGTCGTGGACTCCGCGGCGCCGCACCGCGGCGACGATGTCGTCCTCGATCTGTCGCATGGCGGGACAACCCGAGTAGGTGGGGGTGATGGTCACCACCACCCGGCCGTCCTCGTCGGCGACCGAGCGGAGGATGCCGAGCTCGTCGATGGTGAGCACCGGGATCTCCGGATCGACAACCGACTCCACCGCCTCGGTGACGGCACTGATGTCGAGAGTGCCGGCCTTCACCATTTCATCTCCGGATAGCTGCGCTGCATCCACTGCATCTCGGCGAGCAGGTAGCCAAGGTGCTCGGTGTGGTATCCGTGCCGGCCCCCGGTGCGCTGATAGGGATCCTCGGGCACCTCGAGCTTGGCCTCTCCGAGGACCGCGCCCACCAGACGCTCCCACTCGTCGCGGTAGGAGGCCCGGTCGTCCTCGGTGAGCTCGGAGGTGAAACGCCACAGGGCGCCGACCGCGTCCTGGGCGCGGCGGTGCGACTCCTCGGTGCCATCGCCCAGCCTGATCACCCAGCTCGAGGAGTACTGGAGGTGGTATGCGGTCTCCTTGGCGGCCTTGGCCGCGATCCCGGCCAGGACCGGGGCGTCGCTTGCGGAGAGGTCCTCCCACAGCGGCGTCTGGTAGGCGTCGAAGAAGAGCTGGCGTACCATGGTCCGGGCGAAATCGCCGTTGGGCTGTTCGACCAGGAGCAGGTTCAGGTAGTCCCGCTCTTCTCGACCAAGGGCCAGGTCGTCCTCGCCGCGGCCCTCTCCCTGCAGGTCACCGGCGTGTGTGTAGAGGGCGCGGGCCACACCGAGGTGGTCCAGGGCGATGTTGCCCAGAGCGATATCGATCTCCAGCTCGGGAGCGCTCGCTATCCACTCCCCGAGACGCTGCGCCAGGACCAGGTTGTCGTCGGCATGCGCCAGCAGCGCCGACACCCGGTCGTCCGGGTCCTGAGGTGGCATCCCTTGAGGGACGCCGGAGGTGACGGCGGAATCGGGGAGAGCGGCACTGCTCACATCTGCCCCACTTCGTCCGGAATGTCGTAGGCGGTGGCGAGCCGGTAGACCTTCTCGTTGGCTTCCACGTAATCGGCGGCCGCCTCGGGCTCGAAGGCATACACCTGCTCGCTGGGGACCACCCACACACTGACGCCTTCCCCTCTCCGGGTGTAAACGTCGCGGGCGTTCTGAAGGGCGCTCTCCGGATCAGCGGCATGGAGGCTCCCGATGTGGACATGGGAGATGCCACGGCGGGCCCTCACGAAGACCTCCCAAAGGGGCCAACCCTCCCGCTCCGAGCCGGTGGTCTCTTCGATGTCGGCGCTCTCACCGGGCGCAACCGGGACTTCGTAGGTCATGGCTCTCTCCCCTAGGCCGCCCGAGCGGCTTTCTTGGCAGCATGGGCGGCGGCAGCCTCCCTGACCCAGGTGCCTTCCTCCCAGGCCCTCACCTTGTGCTCGAGACGCTCCCGATTCATGGGACCGTTGCCCTTGACCACCCGCCAGAACTCCTCCCAGTCGATCTCACCGAAGTCGTAGTGGCCGCGCTCGGGGTTCCAGCGGAGCTCGGGATCCGGGATCTCGAGACCGAGGTACTCGGCCTGAGGAACGGTCATGTCGACGAACTGCTGGCGCAGGTCGTCGTTGGAGACCCGCTTGATCTTCCACTCCATGGACTGCTCGGTGTGGGTGGACTCGGAGTCGTGGGGACCGAACATCATCAGCGACGGCCACCACCAGCGATCGAGGGCGTCCTGGGCCATCTCCTTCTGCTCCGATGTGCCCTGGCAGAGACGAATCAGGATCTCATAGCCCTGCCGTTGGTGGAACGACTCCTCCTTGCAGATGCGGACCATGGCCCGGGCGTAGGGGCCGTAGGAGCAGCGGGTGAGCATCACCTGGTTGGTGATGGCTGCACCGTCGACCAGCCACCCGATGGCGCCCATGTCGGCCCAGCTCAAGGTGGGGTAGTTGAAGATGGACGAGTACTTGTGCTTGCCCTGGTGGAGTAGCTCCTGCATCTCGTCCCGCTTCACCCCCAGGGTCTCCGCGGCCGAGTAGAGGTAGAGGCCGTGGCCGGCCTCGTCCTGTACCTTGGCCATGAGGATCGCCTTGCGATGCAGCGTGGGGGCGCGGCTGATCCAGTTGCCCTCGGGCTGCATGCCGATGATCTCGGAGTGGGCGTGCTGGGCGATCTGGCGGATCAGGTTCTTGCGGTAGCCCTCCGGCATCCAGTCGGGGGGCTCGACCTTCTCCTCGGCGTCGATCAGCGCCTGAAACTTCTCTTCAGGGGTGGTCATGCCCCCATCATAGGCAAACGAACGTTCGTTTGGCTACTAGGGAAGCGGCCCGTCGCCCGCACCCAGCTCACAGGTTCCGGTAGCCGGCTCCACCACATGTCCGGATGGGTCCAGTTCGACCCAAACCTCCTGAGCTCGATCTGCCCGCCACAGCCTGAGGAGGGCCCACACGTTGTTGCCCTCGTGGCGAACCACCCCGTGGAGCTCGAAGTCGACCTCGTCGTCGTAAGCGATACAACCGGAGTTGGCTATGCCCTCCTTGGGCCCGGGAATCGGATAAGCGACGACATCCAGGACCTCTACTTCCAAACCATTACC
>JAHWLC010000105.1 GCA_019347585.1 Actinomycetota bacterium
GGGAGGCGGTCACCAGGGGGAAGCAGTTGTGGGGCGTTGAGGAGCACATCAGGTACCGCCTCGCCCTGGAGGCTCCCGGGCAGTGGGCAGGCCCGGCGGTGACCGAGGGGCCGGCCCGGTTCGCCCCGGGGCCGCTCGCCGAAGTAGCGGCCAGCACGAAGAGCTGGGTGGAGTTGGAGCCGCATCTCACCGCCGGCCCGGAGCGGGCCACAGTCGCCGCCGAGCGAGTGCTGCGTGGGGAGAGCGGGATCGGCCCGATCCCCGACCTCCCCGACAGCCTTCAGGAGTGGGAGCCGTCGTATCCCCTTGCCGTCTACAAGAGCGATCGAGTGGAGGCGCCATCCCCGAAGATCCCATCGGCGACGCCGGAGCCACTGCCGGCTGCGGTCGAACGGGTCGATGACTTGGAATCGGAGGCCGCTCTCTTCGATCTGGTCAAGGCCTGGGTCGAGGAGTCCAACGGCAAGTGCGAGACCGTCGTGGTGAAGGGGGGGCTGGGGCATGCTGTGAGAGCTCTCGGTTTGCGCAAGGCGGGGATGATCCCGCTGAGCGCGGGCGAGGCGATGGCCTGGATGGGGTGGGCCGGCGCCTCCGGTGGGGCGTACGGGCGACGCCGGGGGGCCGCCGCCGGCCGGTACGGGGTTTGGTGGGCGATTGCGGCGCTGGCCGATCTGGATTGGCCCCCGGATGCCGGGAAGCTGGGAACACACGCCGCCACACTCCGCTGGGCCTGGTTCGACGACGGGTCACCTGGAACGGGGTGGCAGCTCAGAGTGGCCGTAGCCGACGAGGATCTCGGGCTGGCCTGGGCGATCAGCGCCCTCGACTCGGCGGATTGACCAAACTGGCCGGAGAGAGTGCCAGGTATCTGATATGACGGATAGGGCCGACCACGCGAACCGCACCGGATTCGGGACCTTCGAGGGTGTATTCATCCCCACCCTGCTCACGATCCTCGGAGTCATCATGTACCTGCGGGAGGGCTGGACCGTCGGCAACGCCGGACTGGGAGGCGCCCTCCTCATCATCCTCCTGGCCTTCGCCATAACCGGGGCCACCGGGCTCTCGATGTCCTCGGTTACCACCAACATCCGCATCGGTGCCGGTGGCGCCTACTCGATCATCTCCCGTTCGCTCGGACTCGAGGTCGGAGGCTCCATCGGAATCCCGCTGTTCCTATCTCAGACACTGGCCGTGGTCATGTACGTATTCGGGTTCCGCGAGGGATGGCAGTCGGTGTTCCCCGACCATCCAGCCCTTCTCGTTGATGTCGCCGTCTTCGCCGTCATCCTCGGCGTCGGCTACATCAGCGCCGGATTCGCCTTCCGCATCCAGTTCCTGATCGTGGCGCTGATCCTCGGCTCCCTGGTCTCGGTGGCGGTAGCCGCCTTCCAGGGCTCGATGACCGAGCCCATCCAGTGGTGGGGGTCTTATCCGGGAGGCGCCGCGGAAGGCCCGGTCGATTTCTGGATCGTCTTCGCCGTCTTCTTCCCGGCGGCGACCGGGATCATGGCCGGAGCCAATTTGTCGGGGGAGCTGGAGAACCCCCGGAAGGCGATCCCGGTGGGCACCCTCTCCGCGATCGGGGTCAGCCTGGTCATCTATCTCGCCCTCGCCTTCTGGCTGGCGAAGAGCGCCACCGTCGACGAGCTGGTGAACAACTTCAACGTGATGATCGACAAGTCGGCCTGGGGCCCGGCGGTGGTGGCCGGGCTGCTCGGGGCGACCTTCTCCTCGGGGCTCTCCTCCCTCATCGGCGCTCCCCGGATCCTCTCTGCGCTCGGCGACACCGGGATCCTCCCCAGGGGGAGATGGGTGGCGAAGAAGGCGCCCAACGGTGAGCCGAGGCGAGCTCTGCTGATGACTGGGGCGATCGCGCTGGCCGCCCTCATGCTGCGCGACCTGAACGCGGTGGCCCCGCTGATCACGATGTTCTTCCTGATCACCTATGCGATGATCAACGTGGTAGTCCTCGTAGAGCAGCGGCTGGGCCTGGTCTCCTTCCGCCCCCTCCTCAAGGTCCCCCAGTTGGTCCCGCTGCTCGGGGCGGCCGGTTGTGTCTTCGCCATGTTCATCGTCAACCCGGCGTTCTCCCTGATCGGGGTGGCAATCGTCTTCGTCTTCTACTCCTTCCTGATCCGCCGCCACCTGGTCGCCGAGCAGGGCGATGTCCGCAGCGGACTGTTCGTCGCCCTCGCCGAGTGGGCGGCCCGCCGGGTGTCCCGCCTCGACAGCTCGAGAGAGCGAGGCTGGAAGCCGAATCTCCTGGTCCCGGTGTCCGACATCGGGGAGCTGAGAGGAACGTTCCGGTTGCTCCGGGCCCTGGCTTATCCGAGAGGGTCGCTGAAGATCCTCGGGTTCTCCACCGACACCACCGACGAGGACACCATCACCCGCCTGGAGAGAGTCACCGACTCCTTCCGGGAGGAGGAGATCTACTCCTCGTGGGCCTTTGTTCCCGACAACGACCTGGGCGCCGCATTCGTCACCGGTATGGCGACCCTGAAAACCGCCTTCTTCCAGCCCAACATCGTGTTCCTGGCCACTCCTCTGGATGACGCCGCCAGATGGGCCCATGCCGAGATGATCGTGGCCAGCGCCCCGGGTCAGGGTCTTGGCGTCCTCCTGTACGCCGAGCACCCCACGGTGAAGCTGGGACGGCAGAAATCGATCAACCTCTGGTTCCCAATAGAGCAGATCGGCTCGGCCGACCTGGTCAGGGAGATCGGGGATATGGACCTGGCAACGCTGGTCGGGTTCAAGCTGGTGCGCAATTGGGACGCCGAGATCCGCATACTCACCGCACTCCCCTCGCCCGACGAGAAACCCCAGACTCAGGAGTTTCTGGCGGAGGTGATCGACCTGGCGCGACTCCCCTCGGCGATCCCGTATGTGCTCGACGGCGATCTCGAATCGGCGCCCCCCAGGGCTCCGCAGGCCGACCTCTCCATCTTCCTCCTCCCTGAGAGCCTCGATCCGGAGGAGATCCGGGCCCGGGTCAGCACCACCAGGTCGTCTTGCCTGTTCGCAGCCGATGCCGGCTTCGAGAGCGCCCTTGCCTGACCGGTCAGGCCTCCTCGACCAGAACCCGCCGGGTGTGCCACCCGGTGGCCCCGTCCGGGGCGGGCGGCCTCTCCATCTCGGTCTGCAACTCGCCCTCCCCGTCGGTGGCCCGCACCCTGAGGAAGTACTCACCCGGCGCCGGGTCCCAGTCGATCTGCCACTGCACCCAGGCGTTCTCGGACAGCGGCTCGGAGAGGACGGCCTCGGCCCAGGGCTCACCCCGGCCCAGCTGCACCTCGACCTTGGAGATGCCCCGGGTCGGCGCCCAGGCCACTCCGGCCACCCTGCGGGGCCCGGGTGAGATCCGCTCCGCCCGCCCCGGGGTGTCGATGCGGCTCTGGGTTTTGATCGGAGCCTCCTTGGCCCAGCCACGGGGAACCCAGTAAGCGTCGAACTCCTCCCATCCGGTGAGCTCGATCTCGCTGAGCCACTTGGTCGCCGATACGTATCCGTAGAGACCGGCCACGACGAGGCGGGCGGGAAAACCATGCTCGAAAGGGAGAGGCTCGCCGTTCATCCCCACCGCCACGAGCGCCTCCCGTCCGTCGTAGGCGGCGGAGACCGGAAAGCCGACGGTGAACTCGTCGACGGACCGGCCCACGATCTGCTCCGCATCGTCGCGGACGCCGGCGCGGTCGAGGATCTCGGTGAGCGGCACCCCCTGCCAGCGGGCGTTCCCCACCAGCCCACCTCCCACCTCGTTGGAGACGCAGGAGAGGGTGATGTCCCGTTCCACCATCCGCATGTCGAGCAGGTCGGAGAAGTCGATGGTGTACGGGCGGTCGACCCTTCCCTTGACCGTGAGTGTCCAGTTCTGGAGGTCGACCCGGGGCACCGAGAGCGCGGTGTCGATCCGGTAGAAGTCCTCGTTGGGGACCAGGATCGGAGTGAGCCCGGCGACCTCGAGGCTCGCCGCGTCTGGCACCGGGGCCAGAGCCAACGCCGGGCTGGGCAGCTCGACCTCGTCGCGGCCGGCAACCATCCTCTTGGCCCGCTCGATGAGGATCCTGCCCGCGCTGCCGGCGAGCGCGGCGATCCCGAGAACCGCCCCGGCACCGATGATGAAGCTGCGACGGGAGTCGTCGGGGTCCGTGGCGGCGATGCCCTCGCTCGCCCGATTCAGGGCTCGCAAGGTGGCCAGCCCGGCCAGGGCGGCGGCGGCGGCGGGAACCGAGGCGAGGCCCAGGCCGATCTGGGGATCCCTCGCCGCGGCCAGGGCGGCCAGCACCGCGAACCCGGCGAAGACGAGGACGGCGATCCAGAACCTGTTGCGGGCGAAAGCCCCCACCAGGGCGCCGAGGAGCAAGGTGACCACCGTGATCGCGATGAGAAGGACCAGCTTGTCGGCCGTCCCGAACACGTCGATGGCGAAGTCCTTGAGCCCCGGCGGGGACTTGTCCACCACGAAGTTGCCCAGACCTTCAACGAGTGAGGGGAAGGAGGCGAACAGGCCGGCGACGAGCTCGGAGACGCCGAGTGCGAGGCCTGCGGACAGAGCCCCGGCGATTCCGTCACGGGTGGGGCCGGTGTTCACGACTTCAGGCTAAGGGGACGGGCGCTAATCGCGGCTAAAGCTACCGGTGGTGTAGAAACCGCCGATGGAACTGGTCACCGGCGCCGACGGGCTGGACCGCTGTCGGTGGGGGGCGGCGCCGCAGATCTACCGGGCCTATCACGACGAGGAGTGGGGCCGGGCCGTCACCGCCGATCACCGGCTCTTCGAGAAGATCTGTCTCGAAGGTTTCCAGGCCGGGCTCTCCTGGCTGACCATCCTTCGCAAGCGGGAAGCCTTCCGTGATGCTTTCGCCGGATTCGACCCCGAAGTGGTGGCAGGGTTCGGCGAGGGCGACGTCTCCAGGCTGCTGGCCAACCCGCGCATCGTGCGTCACCAGGGAAAGATCCGGTC
>JAHWLC010000106.1 GCA_019347585.1 Actinomycetota bacterium
AACGCCTGGAAGCGCGACGGGGAGGTGGTCGTCGCCCTCACCTACGGCAGTGACGTCGACTGGCTGGCCAACGCCCGGGCCGCTGCGCCCTCACGCATGGTGATCGAGGGCGACTCGATCCTGGTAGGGGCGCCCCGGGAACTGGCGGCGGAGGACGGGATGAGAGCGGTCCCCGCTCTGTTCCGGCCGCTGCTCGAAGCCCTGGACGTGACCGGCTTCGTCGCCTTTCCGGTGACCGTCTAAACCACCCAGCGCAGCATCACCTTGGCCGACTCCTCACCCTGGACGGCCTCGAAGGCCTGTTCGTAGTCCTCGGCGGCGAATCGGTGGGTGATCACCGGCGAGATGTCTACCCCCGATTGGATGAGGACGTTCATCTTGTACCAGGTGTCGAACATCTCCCTCCCGTAGATCCCCTTGATGTTGAGCATGTTGAGGATGACCACGCTCCAATCGATGGCATAGGGCTCCGCGGGCAGACCGAGCAGTGCGATATTGGCGCCATGGATCGTGTTGGCCAGGATGTCGTCCATCGCGGCGGGGCTCCCCGACATCTCCAGGGCGACGTCGAAGCCCTCCATCATCCCCAGCTCCTTCTGCACCATCGCCAGGTCGTCTTGGCGGGCGTCCACCGCCTTGGTCGCCCCCATTCGCCGGGCGAGCTCGAGCCGGAAGGGGTTGATGTCGGTGACCACCAAGTTCCTGGCGCCGGCATGGGCCACGACCGCGGCAGCCATCAGGCCTATGGGACCGGCGCCGGTGATGAGGACATCCTCGCCGAGCACGGGGAACTTGAGCGCGGTGTGCACCGCGTTCCCGAATGCATCGAACAGCGCCGCGATCTCGGGGTCGATCCCCTCGAAGTGTCGCCACACGTTGGTCTTGGGAACGACCACGTAGTCGGCGAAAGCCCCCGGGATGTCGATCCCGATCCCCTTCGGCTCCTGGCACAGGTGTCGGTTGCCGGCCAGGCAGTTGCGGCACTTCCCACACACGACATGGCCCTCGGCGCTGACCAGCTCGCCCTCGAGGAACCCGGAGACATTCGACCCGAGAGCCGCGATATGACCGGAGAACTCGTGCCCGACCGTCATCGGCACCGGAATGGCCGACTGCGCCCATTCGTCCCATAGATAGATGTGCAGGTCGGTGCCGCATATCCCGGTGGTGTGAACCTCGATGAGGATCTCCTCGGGGCCGGGCTCGGGCGTGGGGACTTCCTCGAGGCGGAGCCCCGGCTCGTCGTGTTTGACCAATGCCCGCATGGCGCGGTCACGGTAGCTGGCGGCACATCGTGGCTCGTGTGCCACGATTGGCAGGTGAGCTCTGAGTTGTCCGGGACCCTGCTGGTGGCGACGCCGCGGCTGATCGACCCCAACTTCTACCGCACCGTGGTGCTCCTGATCCAGGCCGACGAGGAGGGGGTGGTGGGGTTGGTACTCAACCGTCCGACTTCGGAGAGCGTGGCCGACCATCTACCCGATTGGGCAGACCGCGCCGCCGATCCCGGGCTGATCCACCGAGGCGGGCCGGTGGAGCCCGAGGTCGCCATCTCCCTGTGCCTGACTCCCCAGGGGATGCCCTCCGGCGTGCCCGGTGTGTCGCTCGTCGATGTGAGCAGCCCTCCCGAGCCCGACGGGCCTCCGGTGCGCGTCTACTCCGGCTATGCCGGCTGGGGGAAGCGCCAGCTTCAGGGGGAGCTGGACGAAGGCTCCTGGTACGTGGTGCAGGCGTCGCCCGACGATCCGTTCGAGGACCCCGTCGGTCAGTGGCGGAGAGTGCTGAGACGCCAGCCCGGGTTTCTCTCCGTGGTCTCGTCCTATCCCGACGACATAAGGATGAACTGAGCACCAAGCGGGCAGATGCCTACCCTTTGCCCATGGTGGCGTCACCGGTCCCTCGTCTCCGCCCCAGCCTGAAGCGGCGGGGCCCCGGGCTGAGCCTCGAACGCGAGCTGTGGGACGCCGGCGCGGAGGTCGTGGTCGGCGTCGACGAGGTGGGTCGGGGAGCCTGGGCCGGGCCGATCACCGTGGGAGCTGCCGTCGTTCCCCGCGATCGCCGAGTCTACAAGGTGCGCGACTCCAAGCTCCTCAACGAGGCGGAGCGGGAGGCTCTGTTCACCCGGGTCGCCGAATGGTGCCGGTCATGGGGAGTGGGGCACGCCTCTGCCGCCGAATGTGATGAGCTGGGGATGTCCGGGGCCCAGCGGCTCGCCGCCCGGCGGGCCATCGAGGCCCTCGGAGCCAGCCCCGGCGAGGTACTGGTCGACGGCAACTGGGACTTCGTCGGCGGGGCCCGGCGCATCGTTGGTGGCGACCGCACCTCGCTCTCCATCGCGGCGGCATCGATCCTCGCCAAGGTCACCCGAGACCGACTGATGCGGTCCGAGGCGGGCCATTTCCCCGGCTACAACTTCGAGGCCAACAAGGGATATCCATGTCCGGTGCACAAGGCCGGTCTCCAGGCGATGGGGCCCTCGGCCATCCATCGCCGGTCCTGGGTCTTCATGGACTACCTGATGTGGAACGGCCTGGAGCGATTCCGCAGACCGGGCCTGCACCCGGAACTGCCCTTCGACGCCTGATGAGGCGGGGACATGGGAGATTCGGGGATGATGAGATCCAGTTCGCCCGACCCAGATCTTTGGTGACAGAAATCAGGAGGAAATGCCGATAGGTAGCAAAACATGTCTGGCACCGACGATCTGACTGCCTTTTTCAGACGGACGCCGGTGGCCCTCTATCGCACCGCGCCCGACGGGCAAGTGCTCGCCGCCAACGAGGCGCTGGCCAAGCTCCTCGGCTACGAGAGCGTCGATGCGTTGCGACAGGGGCTGCCCTCCGTCGCATCCGTCTACGTGGAGCCCGCCAAGCGCGAGGAGTGGCTCCAGGTGGTTTGCGACGCCGGCATCGTCTACGACTTCGACGTGCAGCTCGCGAGGCCTGACGGGAGCACCATATGGGTGCAGGACACGGCGAGGGCGGTCCGGGACGACTCGGGTCGGGTCCTCTACTTCGAGGGAGCCCTCATCGACGTCAGCGAGAAGGTGGCGGCCCGAAAGGCGCGCGACATGTTCATCGCCACCGTGTCCCATGAGCTGCGGAACCCGATAGCCGCAATGCTCGGGCTGGGCGAGGAGCTCTCCAAGGGTTACGAGACCTTCAGCGACCAGGAACGCCGTGAAATCGCCCATCTCATCGCAAGGCAGGCGGAGGACGCTTCCTGGCTCATCGAGGACCTTCTCGTCGCCCATCGCGAAGACACCAGCAGGATCGTCCTCTCCCCGGAGGACTTCGACCTGACCAAGGAAGTGGAGCGGATCCTCGAGGTGGTGGACGCCCCGGTCACGGTCGAAGTCGACGGAGGGGACCCCATCGTGTCTGCCGATCCTCGCCGGGTTCGCCAGATCATCCGCAATCTGGTGGACAACGCCATGCGATATGGAGGAGACGACATCAAGGTCCGCATCGAGACCGGGAGCAACGAGGTGACCCTCGAAGTCTGCGACTCGGGGGCGCCCATCCCTCCTGATGAGGCCGCCAATATCTTCGAGGCCTTCCGCACCAGGGACGACACATCGCATCCCAAGTCGGTGGGTCTCGGGCTGAGCGTGGCCCAGAAGCTGGCCAGGATGATGGGGGGCGATCTCGGCTACGAGCATCGCTCCGGGTACTCCAGGTTCGTCGTCACCCTCCCCGCCGCCTCCTAACCTCTGGCTGATGCGTGTCCTCGTCACCGGGGGTACCGGGTTCATCGGCAGCCACACCGTGGTCTCCCTGATCGAGGGTGGCCACGAGCCGGTGATCGTGGACAACCTGGCCAACTCGCAGCCCTCGGTGTTGGACCGGGTCGCCTCCATCACCGGGGTCGCCCCCGAGATGCACCGGGCCGACATCCGGGACCTCGAGGCGATGACCGCCATCGCCTCCCGCGGCTTCGACGCCTGCATCCACTTCGCAGCGCTGAAGGCGGTGGGGGAGTCGGTCGAGGAGCCGCTCCTCTACTACGACAACAACGTCGCGGGGACGGTGACCTTGCTCATGGCACTCGAGGCCGCCGGCGTCGAGAGCATCGTGTTCAGCTCCTCGGCCACGGTCTACGGGGATCCCGACTCGCTGCCGATGACCGAGGAGATGCCGCTCGGCTCGGCCACCAACCCTTACGGTTGGACCAAGATCACGATGGAGCGGGTGCTCGCCGACCTGCAGGCGGCGCGATCCGGCTGGAGCGTGTCATTGCTCCGTTACTTCAATCCGGTCGGTGCCCACCCCAGTGGCCAGCTCGGGGAGGACCCCTCCGGTGTCCCCAACAACCTCATGCCATATGTCGCCAGGGTGGCCGCCGGCAGGCTCCCCAAGGTCGAGGTTTTCGGCGGTGACTATCCCACCCCCGACGGCACCGGAGTCCGTGATTACGTGCATGTGGTCGACCTGGCGGAGGGACACATCGCCGCGCTCGACCGCCACCATGGCGACCCGGGGGTGCACGTCTACAACCTGGGCACCGGGCGGGGTCACTCCGTGCTGGAGGTGATCAAGGCCTACGAGGAGGAGTCGGGCCGCCCCATTCCCTACGAGATCGTCGACAGGAGGCCGGGAGACGTGGCCGCGAGCTGGGCTGCGGTGAACAAGGCGGAGCGGGAGCTCTCCTGGAAAGCGAGGCGCGATCTGCACGAGATGTGCGCCGACTCATGGCGGTGGGAGCAGGCGAGGCGCTGAGCGCCATTACCCTGCCTGGCAGTGACCGATCTCATCGAACGGGCCCGGGCTTGGATCGCCGGGGATCCCGATCCGGCCACTAGGTCCGAGCTCGAGGCTCTCATCGCGTCCGGGAACCGTGCAGAGCTGTCGGACCGCCTCGACGACTCCCTCGAATTCGGGACTGCAGGGCTTCGCGGGACGGTGGGTGCCGGTCCCAACCGAATGAACCTCGCAGTGGTGATAGA
>JAHWLC010000107.1 GCA_019347585.1 Actinomycetota bacterium
TTCGTCCCTACCGAAGACAAGGCCCGCCTCATCGACGACCTCGCCTCGGCGGGGCTGACCGATTTCGACGCCGTCTCCTTCGTCAGCCCCAACTGGGTGCCGCAGATGGCCGACGCCGCCGAGGTGGTTGCCGCGGTCACTGCCAGCGGGATCACCCTGGGCGGGCTCGTCCCCAACATGCGCGGGCTGGAAGACGCCTTGGCCGCCGGAGTCACGACGATCGGGGTGCTCACCGCGGCGTCGGACACCTTCAGCGAGAAGAACATCAACGCCACCGTGGACGAATCGATGCACCGGATCAGACGCATCATCCTGGAGACGCCCGAGGAGGTGCGGATCAAGGCATACATCTCGACCGCCACCCACTGTCCTTACGAGGGGGAGCAGGACCCCGACTGGGTGGCTCATCTCGCCGAGACCCTCGTCGAGTGGGGCGCCCACTCGGTCCATCTCGGGGAGACCATCGGCAAGGCGACACCGGCCCATGTCGAGCGTCTGCTCGACGACGTCCTCCGCCTGGTCCCCGTCGATCTGGTCGGGGTCCACCTCCACGACACCTACGGCCAGGCGATCGCCAACACCGCGGTCGCCCTGGAGCGTGGGGTCGACAAGATGGACTCCTCGGCGGGGGGCCTCGGCGGCTGTCCCTATGCACCCGGCGCCGCCGGGAACGTGGCGACCGAGGACCTGACCTGGCTCCTCGACGGACTCGGCGTGGAACACGGGGTGGACGCCCGCCGCGTCGCCGAAGTGGCCCACCGGTTCTGTGAGGGGCACAATCTCGCCTACAACAGCAAGGCAGGCAGAGCTTTGCTGGCGACCGAGGCCACCGAGTGAGATCGATCTACGTCGACGACGACCTCCAGGCGATCCGCGACCAGGTGCGGGAGTACGTGGAGCGAGAGCTGGTCCCCAACGTCGAGCAGTGGGAGGAGGCGGGGGAGGTTCCCCGTGAGGTCCTCGACGAGATGGGCAAACTCGGGTTCTTCGCGCTTCGCATCCCCGAGGAGTACGGCGGTCTCGGGATGGGTCACATCGCCTCTGTGGTCTTCGCCGAGGAGATGGGCCGGTCCACCTCCGGGGGCACGAGCATCACGGTGCTGGTTCACACCGATCTCGCCACTCCCTACGTGACCAACTTCGGGAACCAGGAGCAGAAGGCGCGATGGCTTCCCAAGTTCGCCAGCGGCGAGCTGATAACGGCCATCGCCGTCACCGAGCCCGACGCGGGATCGGACGTCGCCGGGATCCGGGCCCGTGCCCGCCGCGACGGCGACGGGTGGCGGATCAACGGAACCAAGATGTTCATCACCAACGGGGGCTTCGCCGACGTCGTGTTCGTCGCCGCCAAGACCAACCCCGACGTCAAAGGCTCCCGAGGCATCTCCATCTTCGCCGTGGAGAAGGGCACAGAGGGCTTCGCCGCCAGCCGGGCTCTGGACAAGATGGGATGGCACGCCTCCAACACCGCCGAACTGGTCCTCGACGACGTCTGGGTCCCCGACTCCCACCTCATCGGAGAGGAGAACGAAGGCTTCTACTACATCATGGAGAACTTCCAGAACGAGCGTCTCGCCCTCATGGGCGCCGCCATCGGCGAGGCGCAGAAGGCGATCGATCTCACCCTCGACTATGTCAAGGAGCGGGAGGTCTTCGGGGAGCCGCTCTGGGAGAAGCAGGCGGTGCGTCAGCGTCTCGCCATGCGCCAGGCGGAGGTGGACGCCGGGCGGGAGCTGGTCTACAAGGCGGCGTGGCTCACCGACCAGGGCGAGGACTCGGTCAGGCTCGTCTCCGAGGTGAAGGCGCTGGTGGGGGAGCTGGTCAACAGAGTCGTCTACGACTGCGTGCAGTTTCACGGTGGCATGGGCTTCATCACCGAGTCCACCATCGAGCGGATGTACCGGGACGCCCGCATCGCCTCGATCGGGGGCGGGGCCACCGAGGTGATGTTGGAGGAGGTCGCCAAGCGCCTCTGATCATTTAGCGAACCCAGGGTTCTAGACCCCGTTTACCGACGTCTAGAACCCTGGGTTCGCATTGGGGGGTATCGTCGGATGGTGAATCCCGAGGAAGCCGCTCGTCTGCGCAGGGAGTATGAGGCGGAGGGCCTGGTCGAGGGGGATATGACCGATGACCCCTTCGACCAATTCGAGATCTGGTTCTCCGGCGTGCTCGCCGTCGGCATCGAGGAGCCCAATGCCTTCGTCCTCGCCACCGCCGACCGGGAGGGCCATCCCTCGGCGAGGGCGGTGTTGATGAAGGAGATATCCGAGGACGGGCTGGTGTTCTACACCGGCCTCGACAGCCGCAAGAGCGCCGACCTGAAGCAGAACCCTCACGCTGCCGCCGCCTTCGTCTGGACCCCGCTGCATCGCCAGGTGCGGATCGAGGGTCGGGTCGAGGAGCTGGAGGCGGAGCTCTCCGACCAGTACTTCGCCAACCGGCCCCGGGGCGCGCAGATCGCAGCCCATGCCTCTCGCCAGAGCCAGGTGGTCGCCTCCCGGGAGGAGCTGGAGGCGATCTTCAGCCAGCTCGACTCGGAGCTCGGCGAGGGGGAGATCCCGCGCCCGGAAACTTGGGGCGGCTGGCGGATCGTGCCGGAGACGGTCGAGTTCTGGCAGGGGCGGCCCAATCGTTTTCACGATCGAGTCCGCTATCGGCGGGAGGGCGACGGCTGGGTCAAAGAGAGGCTGTCGCCATGAGGGTGGACGTGGTCGGAGCCTCGGGCACCTTCCCGGTGCCGGGACGGCCGGCCTCCGGCTATCTGATCACCCAGGGGGAGACCCGGGTCTGGTGCGACGCCGGGCCGGGGACGTTCATGGGACTCCCGGTCGACTCGGACATGGTCGATGCGGTGGTCGTATCCCACCAGCACCCGGACCATTGCGCCGACCTGTTCGCCGCCTTCCACGCCTGGCACTACCGGCCCGAGCCGCGAAACGGTGTGCCGCTCTATGCCCCGGAGGCGGTCTGGGAGCGGATCTCGGAGTTCCTCGAGAAGGGGCCCGGGTCAGAGCTCTACGACCTATTCGACTTCAACCCGGTTTGGACCGGTGACGAGATCACCATCGGAGAGCTCGAGGTGCGCTTCACCGAGATGGACCACTCGGTACCCACCGTCGGGTCACGATGGGAAGCCAACAACCGCACCATGTTCTTCACCGGGGACACCGGGCCCGACGGCGATTGGCGGGAGCTGGCCCGCGATGTCGACGTCATGCTCTGCGAGGCGTCCTATCAGGGCGCCCCGGAGGACAAGGCCTACAGCCACCACCTCACCGCTTCCGAGGCGGGCGAGATTGCCAGGGAAGTGGGTGCGGGCCGCCTGGTGCTGACCCACATTCCCCCCTACTACGACGTGGCGAAGTCGGTCCACGAGGCCGAGCTCGCCTTCGACCGCCCCGTCACCCTGGCGACGCCGGGCGCCCACTTCGACGTGTGACAACGCGAACCTCCGGTAGTACGGCCCGGATATGGGTCTAACTACCGGAGGTTCCTCGGCCCATATATGGGCCGAATCGCCTCGGGAACGCTCGGGTGGGGTCCTCCACAGGCGTTACCGTGACGGGCATGACCGATCGACCCCACGATGCGATTCGTCCGGTGACGCTGGAGCTGGGATACACCGAGGCCACCCCGGGATCGGTGCTCATCTCCATGGGGCGCACCCGGGTCCTCTGCACCGCATCGCTCGAAGTCGACGCCCCGCGCTGGCTCAAGGACACGGGCAAGGGATGGGTCACCGCCGAGTACGCCATGCTCCCCGGCTCTTCCCGTGAGAGGATCCGGCGCGACCACATCTCGGGTGGGCGGGCCAAGGAGATCTCCCGTCTCATCGGACGGGCTCTGCGGGCAGTGGTCGACCTGAAAGGCCTCGACGAGCTGGTGGGGCGGGTCGACTGCGATGTGATCGAGGCCGACGGCGGCACCCGCACCGCGGCGATAACCGGCGCCTGGGTGGCGCTTCACCAAGCCCTGGCGGACGCGGTGGAGCGCGAAGTGATCGCTTCGAACCCGATCATCGACGAGGTGGCCGCGGTGTCGGTGGGGATCGTCAACGGTGAGCGGGTTCTCGACCTCGACTACGCGCTGGACGTCGGTGCCGAGGTCGACATGAACGTGGTGATGAGCGGTCGGGGTCTGCTGGTCGAGGTGCAGGGGACTGCTGAAGGGGCTCCCTTCACCCGCCAGGACCTCGACGAACTGCTCGACCTGGCGGCGGGCGGGATCGCCGAGCTTCACGACATGCAGCGGCGGGCGGTGGCGGGTTGATCCCACGGCTCGCCGTCGCCTCGAAGAACCCGGACAAGGTCCGTGAGATCGAGGAGGTCCTGTCGTCGACGGGGCTTGCCTCGGACATCGTCAGGGGCCTCGACTGGCCCGACGTCGAGGAGACCGGGGAGACCCTCGAGGAGAACGCGCTGCTGAAGGGGCGGGCGGTCACCGAGGCCACGGGGCTCCCGGCGCTGGCTGACGACACCGGTCTCGAGGTCGACGCCCTCGGGGGGAGGCCGGGCGTTCGCTCCTCCCGCTTCGCCGGTCAAGAGGTGAGCTATGCGGAGAACGTCGGGCTGCTCTTGGAGAAGATGGCCGGAGTCGAGGACCGGACCGCCCGGTTCCGAACCGTGGTGGCGCTGGTGTTCCCCGACGGTGCAGAGGTCACCGCCGAAGGCATCGTCGAGGGCTCGATAACCGCGGCCCCGCGGGGGCGTAACGGCTTCGGGTACGACCCGGTGTTCGAGGTGGAGGGTCGCACCCTGGCCGAGATGACGCTCGACGAGAAAAGCCGCCTTTCTCATCGGGCGCGGGCGATTCGGGCCCTGGCCCGAGCCTTCGGCCTGTGAGCCGACCCCGGGTGGTGATCGTCGGATCCGGGTTTGCCGGGCTCAACGCGGCCAAGGCGCTGTCAGGGGCCGAGGTCGAGGTAGTGAT
>JAHWLC010000108.1 GCA_019347585.1 Actinomycetota bacterium
CGGTGGTCGTCCTCCACATCGAACCGGGCCACGGTGTCGCCCTGCAGTCGGGTCGGCGGGATCAGCTCGACCCACCGCGACGAGGAGGTCCGGTCGTCGTCGCCGGCCCCACTGGCCTCGAGCGAGAACTCCTCGGGGTAGTTCCCGGTGAAGTAGGACGTGTCGACGGTCACCCTCTGCAGCCTGCCCGGGATCCCCAGGGCGACGAGGCACCAGTCGTGACCATGATCGCGACGGCGACGGGTCTCCCAGCCGTCCATCCATTTCCCCCGATCGGTGTACTCACCCTCCTTCCACACCGGGTCGGCGTTGCTCAGGAGGTTGTCCGCCGCGGCGAAGAACTCGTCGTTGCGGTCGACAACCCGGCCCCCGGCGGCATGTGAGATGAGATCGATCATGGGCGCCGCAGCATCCTGCCATGCCCGGCGACCACGCTGCCGTCCTCATAGATGGCGGTCCCTCTGAGGATCGTGGCGACCACCTCTCCGCGAAGGCGCATTCCCTCGTACGGAGTGAGGGGATGGCGGTGCTCCAGGTCGGCCCCTCTCACCCGGGTGAGTCCGTCGGGGTCCCAGACGACGAAGTCGGCGTCGCGCCCCGGCTCGATGGTGCCTTTGCTCCCGGCGAGACCGGCCAACCGGGCGGGAGCGGTGGCCAGCCATTCGGCGAGACGGGCCAGGCCAACCGATCGGGTGGCGGCCCCGGTCCAGGTGGCGGGGAGACGGAGTTGCAGCGAGGAGATCCCTCCCCAGGCGGTGGCGAAGTTCCCCTCCTTGAGCTCGGGTGGGGACGGGGAATGGTCGGAGACGACCATCTGGAGACGGCCCTGCGCCAGGCCATCCCACAAGGCTTCGCGGTGGGTGGCCTCCCTGATCGGCGGGGCGCACTTGAACTCGGTTGCCCCGTCGGGGATGTCCTCGGCGCTGAAGAGGAGGTAGTGGGGACAGGTCTCCCCGGTCATCTCTCCCCGAGCCTTCCCGATGGCCTCCACCCCCTCGCCAGAAGAGACGTGGAGGATGTGGACCGGGCCCCCCAGCCCGTATAGGTGCTCGATCGCCGCCGACTCGGCCCCGGCCGGCCGTGACTCGAGGTATTCGCGGTAGCCGGCAGGTGATTTCGGCTCTCCCAGGCGGTCCGCCTCCTCGGCATGGACCAGGAGGGGCACGCTCAACTCGAGCTGCTCGAGATGGGCCACGCCGACCGGGGGGAACTCGGGAACGCCGGAGTCGGCCAGGAACGCCTTGAACCCACAGACCCCCGCATCGACGAGCGCCCCGATCTGACCTGCGGATCCCGGGATGAGGCCGCCCCAGAACCCGGTGTCCACCTGGAGCCGCCCCCGAGCCCGAGCCCTCTTCTCCTCGAGCGATGCCAGGTCGACCGTGGGCGGCACCGAGTTCAGGGGCATGTCCACGATGGTGGTGGTGCCGCCGGCGGCCGCGGCCCTGGTAGCAGTGGCGAATCCTTCCCACTCGGTCCTTCCCGGCTCGTTCACGTGGACATGCGAGTCGACCAGGCCCGGCATCACCACCAGGTCACCGAATTCGAGATCGGCGCTACCGTCACCGATCTCCACGACGACCCCGTCCTGGTATCGAACCGTGGCCGGACGCACCTCGTCCCCGAGGACCACTCGGGTGGATCGGAGGCTGGTCACCGGGCGAAGATACCTGCTCGGTTAGGCTCCCAAACCGTGCTCTCGGTACCCGGCGACAACCCGCTCCTCTCCCGTCACCGGGAGGTGATCGCCCCGGTCATCTCCTTCAACACCGACATACCGGCGGTCTCGGCCGAGGGCCTCTGGGTGACCGATGTCGACGGCAGACGCTGGGCCGACTTCGCCTGTGGCACCGCGGTCACCAACCTCGGCCACAACCACCCGGACGTGGTGGCGGCCGCCCGGCGCCAGCTCGACGACCTGGTCCACTCGGGCATGATCTTCCTCTACGAGCCGGTAGTGGCGGCCGCCGAGCGGCTCAGGGAGATCACACCTCCCGGTATCGACATGTTCGCTTTCGCCAACTCCGGAGCCGAGGCGGTGGAGGCGTCGGTCAAGCTGGCCAAGCACAGCACCGGACGCCAGGGTGTGATCGCCTTCCGCGGCGGGTTCCACGGGCGGACGATGGGATCGGTGAGCTACACGACCTCCAGCTCCCGATACCGTGACGGCTACCACCCGATGCTGGGCTCGGTCTTCGTCGCCCCCTTCCCACATCCCTATCGCTGGGGCATGACCACCGAAGCGGCTGTCGAGGCCTCGCTGCGTGAGCTGCGTCTGATGCTGAAGCACGTGGTGTCCCCGCACAATGTCGCCTGCTTCCTCGTGGAGCCGGTCCAGGGCGAAGGCGGGTACTACCCGGCGCCTCCCGCCTTTCTGGAAGAGCTCCGCTCCATCGCCGACGACGAAGGGATACTCCTGGTCTACGACGAGGTGCAGACCGGGTTCGGGCGCACCGCCGAGTGGTTCGCCTCAGACCACTTCCGGGCCAAGCCCGACATCATCGCCATGGGAAAGGGGATCGCCAACGGGTTCCCGCTCTCCGCATACGGCGCCTCCCAGGAGGTCATCGGCGCCTGGCCGGTCGGCTCGCACGGCACCACCTATGGGGGGAACCCGGTGTGCGCCGCCGCGGCCGGCGCCGTCATCGATGCGATGGAGCCGCTCCTCCCCCGCGCCCGCGACCTCTCCAAGCGCGCCTTCGAGGGCTTCTCCGAGCTTGCCGAGCGTCACCAGACGATCGGCGACGTCCGAGGGCTCGGTTTGATGATCGGCGTCGAGCTGGTCACCGACCGGGAGACGAGACTGCCCGACGCCAAGGCGTTCAAGCACGTGCAGAACCACGTCTTCGAGCGGGAGCTGATCATCATCGAGTGCGGGCCAGACGGGAACGTCATCCGCTTCATCCCCCCGCTCATCACCGGCGAAGAGGAACTGGACTGGGCCCTCGGGCTCATCGACGACGGACTGACCAGCTGGGAGCAGCGCGAGGACTGAGCGCCTCATCCCGGCGGCCAGCGCTCGATCACCCATACCGCCCCTACGACGAGTCCGGCTCCGGCGACGGCCGACTGGGCCCTGGCCACCCATCCGGGGTCGTCGCCCCGCCTCCTCGAGGCTCCCAGCCAATACCCGAACACCGCCATGGAAACCGTGGAGACGGCGAGGTAGGTGACCAGATACAGCACCGCCGGGGTCACCTCCAGGGCAGCGGCGGGAGCCGCCGCGGCGAGGTTCCCCGGCGTGAACAGGCCTTCCGCCAGTCCGAACCCGGGGAGGGCATGATCATGGGTCTGGTCGGCCCCGCGGTGAGAGTGGATGTGGTGGTGGCTGACATGGGGATGGACATGGGGGTGGTCGTGAAAGTC
The DNA here is from genome assembly GCA_019347585.1 of Actinomycetota bacterium. Lineage (GTDB taxonomy): Bacteria > Actinomycetota > Acidimicrobiia > Spongiisociales > ZC4RG35 > JAHWLC01. Next base: position 3,367 of record JAHWLC010000108.1, read on the forward strand.
GAGCCGCCGGGCGAGAACCACCCATCCCGCGGTGCCGAGGAGGAGGCCCACGACAAAGCCGGTACCCGCCATCACCTCATGGAGGCCGGCCCAGCCCCGACCCAGGACCAGAATCCCACCGATCGCCACCACCCCTACCCCCCGGGTGAGACCCCAGAACCCGCCGGTGTTCCCACCACGAGCGGGCACCTCCGCCGCGATAGGGGCGAGTACGTCGAGGTGAGCCCGCTGTGCGATCGTCTGGCCCGATCCACCACCAGAGCGGTGAGGAAGGCGAGCATGTCCGGGGCACCGTAGCCAGTGGAACCGCCCCGACTCTTCGTGCATCTAAGAGGACATGAGATCGAAGACACTGCTGATCATCCTCACCCTCACCTTCGCCGCCTGCGCCGAGCCCGGTGGTCTCGGAGCGCCCGAAGATCCCAACGCCCCGATCCTCCAGGTCCGCTCGGAGGGCGGGTTCATGCCGGTGGAGTGGGCCCTCGGCACCGGACCCAGGTACACATTGCTCGCCGACGACCGGCTCATCTACTCGGGGCCGGTCATCATGATCTTCCCCGGCCCCCTCCTACCCAACTACCAGGTCGCCCAGGCCACGGATGAGCAGATGCGACGGGTGCTCCGACTGGTCGAGGAGATCGGCCTGCCCCAGATCGACCACGAAGTCGACGACAGCGCGATGAACTTCGTGGCCGACGCCGGAACCGAGATGGTGACCTACTGGGACGACGCCGGCGAACACACCTATGGCGTCTATGCGCTCGGTCTCGAGACCGATGGCCCACAGAGCGCAGCCAACTCCGCCCTTCAAGAGTTGATCGAGGTCCTCGGTGAGGTCTCCGCCGGGACGAGTCTCGGGGAATATGAAGGCGAGCGAGTGCGGGTGGTAGCCGGCGTGGTCGGGGCGACTCGGGAGACTCCCGATGTCCGTGAGTGGCCGCTTGGCGAGACCGATCTCTCGGAGTGGCAGACGCTGCAGAACGGCTGGAGGTGCAAGGTCTACGGCACCGAGATCCTCGACCAGTTCAGGGATGCCACGGAGCAGACGGCGTGGACCCACCCGGACGAGGAACTCCCCTTCAAGCTCCTGGTCCGCCCTCTCCACCCCGGCGAGCCCGACTGCCCGGCTTCCTGACGTTTCTGTGTCGATTTACCGGGATATAGCCCCGGTAAATCGACACAGAACGCTTCAGCCGACGACCGGGACCCGCTCCATCGCCGCGGCGATGCGCTCCTGGGGGTGTTCGTAGTCGACCATCTCGCCCGAGAGGAATTCCGTGTACGCCGCCATGTCGAAGTGGCCGTGACCGGAGAGGTTGAACACGATCACCTTCTCCTCGCCGCTGTCCCTCGCCTTCTCCGCCTCGGCCATGGCCGAGGCCACGGCGTGGGTGGGCTCGGGGCCGGGGGCGATCCCTTCGACGCGGGCGAAATCGACCGCCCTGGCGAACGTTTCGGTCTGGTGGAGCGCCTCGGCCTCGACTATTCCCTCGTCAACCAGGAGCGAGACCAGCGGGGCCATCCCGTGGTAGCGGA
>JAHWLC010000109.1 GCA_019347585.1 Actinomycetota bacterium
CACGCCGGTGCTGGTGGGCGATCACCTCTACGGCGTCCACGGCCGGCAGGAGGGCGGCGGGGCGCAACTGCGGTGCGTCGGGTGGAAGACCGGCGAGGTGAAGTGGTCGGTCGAGCGGTTCGGCGTGGCGAGCCTGATCGCGGTAGACGGCGGCCTGCTGGCGGTGACGGAGGGCGGCGAGTTGGTGCGGTTCGACGCGGACCCGAAGGCGTTCAAGGAGCGGGCGCGGGCGAAGGTACTCGACGGCACCGTGCGGGCGGCCCCGGCGCTGGCCGACGGTGAAGCGGATGACGCCGTCGTGGCGGCCGAGAACGCGGCCGTCGAGGTGGACGATGTCGCCGGGCTCGACGGCGCCGGGGCGCAGCCGGGCGACGATGTCGGCGTAGCCGTGGGCGCCGATCACCTCGCCCGGCGCCGGGCTTGCGCCGAATCCGGGGAGGTCGGGTGCGATGGCGGCAATCCCCTGGAGGCTGGCCGCGAAATCCCGGCCCCGGCGCCCCCAGCCGTGGAGGGCGAGCACCCGGGGAGGCCCCTCTCCGAACACCTCGGCGAAGAGGGCGCCTTCGGCGTAGGAGCGCAATGCCAAGAAATCAATCCTCGATCTGAGCGGGCGAGAAGCCGACAATACAACCGGGATCTCCGGATACATGACCACCGAACCCCTGCAACCGACCGTTCACATGGCGATGTCCCGCTTCAGGGCGTCGCTGCTTCGCCGCGCCTCCGTGGTGGCTTGGGTGGTGCTCATCGTGATCGGGGGCTTGGCGGTGCGGAACGAAGAGTTCGCCAACCCGCGGTTCCTCTTCCCCGCCTTCGGGCTCGCCGGGCTCCTCGTGCTCGCCACGGCGACCCGCTGGGACCGCATCATGTCGACCTGGGCGGCTCCCTGGGTGGCGACAGGATGGCTCCTGGGAGTGGTCGTGGCGGTCACCGCCATCGCCACCGTTCCCACCCTCTCCGCCACCGCGGAGCCCATCCTGTTCGGCATCGCCGCCGTCTCCGGTCTCCTCCTCACCTGGTGGGCTCACGCCTTCGTCAACGTCACGGTGGCCATGGCCGTCTACCAGCTCGCCGTGGCCAGCGGCGCCGCCGACACCCTCACCGACGTGGTGGCTCCGGTGGTGACGGTGTTCGTGGTGGGTGCCGCCACGGCACTGGTCGGGTTCGAGTTCGAGAACGAGGCGGTCACGTCGGCGGGCAAGGAGGCGCGGCTCCTCCAGCAGCGGCTCGACTTCGAGCGGCTCTACGCGGTCAGCGCCACCCTGGCCCGCGCCGAGTCGCTCGCCGAGATAGTCCCCCACCTCATCGGGACCATCTGCAAGTATCTCGACGCCCAGGTGGGGGTGGTGCTCCTCCACGACGCAGAGATGCAGCGTCTCGAGGTGATGAGCCCGATCTGGGTCAACGGGTATCCCCTGGACACCGAGCCGATAACGGTCGAGATCAATGCCCCCAGCGTGGTCTCCCAGACCTACCGGGCGGTAAAGCCGATCTATGTGCGACAGGTCGAGGAGACGAGCGACTCCCACGTGCTCCTGCGCGAGCTGGGGCTGAAGCAGGCCCTGGTCGCCCCGCTCAAGGTGGAATCGATGCGGGTAGGGGTCATCGTGGTGGGCGACCCCTACGTCGGCGACTTCACCGAAGAGCAGCTCGAGCAGGTCGGCTCCCTGTCCGCCCCCGCCGGGCTGGTGCTCAGCCAGATCGGACGGTACGAGGCCCAGGCGGAGATGGCGCGACGCCTCGAGGAGGTGGCCCAGATGAAGTCCGACTTCGTCTCCACGGTGAGCCATGAGCTGCGCAGCCCGCTCACTTCGATCATCGGCTCGCTCGACACCGTCAACCGGCCAGAGCTGGCCCCCACCGAGCCGACCTCCCAGCAGCTCCTGCTCAGCGCCCGCCGTCAGGCAGGGCGTCTCCAGCGCCTCATCGACGACCTGCTCATCGTGTCCCGGATCGATCGCGGCGCCATCCCGGTGCACCCCGAGCCGATCCTGGTGACCGACCTGTTCGCCGAGATCAACCGGGTCGTCTCCATCGAGCCCACCAGCACGGTGCAGCCCCGGGACCTGGCGGTGCGGGCCGACCGCGACCACCTGACCAGGATCCTCATCAACCTCGTGGAGAACGCCGCCAAGTATGCCCCGGACTCCCCGGTGGAGATGTACGGCTGGGAGCGGGGCAACCGGGCGCTCATCGCTGTGGTCGACCACGGTCCCGGGATTCCCGACGCCTCCAAGGAGGCGGTCTTCGACCGCTTCACCCAGCTCGATCAATCGGACACCCGTTCCAAGGGCGGCACCGGCCTGGGCCTGTCCATCGTGAGGAGCCTCACCGAGGTGATGAGAGGGACAGCCCGAGTGGAGGACACCGAGGGGGGAGGAGCCACCTTCATCGTCGAGCTGCCCCTGGCCGTCTCCGCCCCGACGACTGCTCCGATGCCGACCCAGCCTTAGCCGTCTTCCGGGGCGGGTGCGCCGATACCGGCGGCGATGGCGTGGAAGCCCCCGTCGACGTGGACCACCTCACCGGTGGTCATCGGCGCCCAATCGCTGAGGAGGACGCAGACCATGCGGGCGACGGGGTCGGGGTCGGAGGTATCCCAGACCAGGGGGGACCGCTCCGCCCAGACCTCGTCGAATCGCTCGAAACCGGGGATCGACTTGGCGGCCACCGTCCCCAGCGGGCCTGCCGAGACCGCGTTGACCCGGATGTTGTGCTTACCCAGGTCGCGGGCGAGATACCGGGTGACACTCTGCAGTGCGGACTTGGCCACCCCCATCCAGTCATAGGCCGGCCAGGCCTGGGTGTTGTCGAAGTCCATCGCCACCAGCGCCCCTCCTCCCGCTTCTCTGAGCAACGGGAGCAGCGCCACCGCCAGGGTCTTGTACGAGAAGGCGGAGGTGGTGAAGGCGGTCTGCGCCGACTCTGCCGGGGTGTCCAGGAAGTTGCCGCCCAATGCATCGCCGGGGGCGTAGGCGATGGCGTGGAGCGCCCCGTCCACCGCCCCCCATCTCGACTCCAGGTCCGCGGTGAGCCCCTCGACATGGGCCGGGTCGTTGATATCGAGCTCGAGCACATCGCACGGGGCAGGGAGCCGCTGTGCGACGCGCTCGGTGAGCCGCAGCCCCCGACCGAATCCGGTGACCACTATCTCCGCACCCTGCTCCTGGGCGATGCGGGCCGCGTGCCAGGCGATCGAATCATCGGTGAGCACACCGGTGATCACCAGCTTCTTGTCTTGGAGCAACATCAGAAGCTCAATCCAAAGGTCATGATCCCTCGTATCGCCAAACCCATGGCGAAGAGTAGGAGCAGGCCGTAGTACAACGCCGGCCTCTTGCGGAATTGTGCCCGGTAGATGTAGGCGAAGGCGAAGGTGAAGGCGATCACGATGCCATAGAAGACGTGCTGGTCGCCGGGGTCGGTGTCGGTGGCGGACAGGAGCACGACGCCGAGGACGACCTGGCCGAGGAGGGCGGCGATGGCCGCCCCTACCGCCCAGGGGAAGCCCCGGGGCATCACCTCCCGTCCCGCCATGGTCACTCCCCACAGCCCGACCACACCGGCCAGAGCGGCGGCGTATGGGCCCCAGACGGTGTGGATCGTGATCACGCGCCGAGGATATAACCCCATTGCACCCCCTCTCACCTGGGATAAACTGGGTCTCGGGAAAGGAGGCTGTCTATGTACGAGGTGGTGGAGTTCGTCGAGGTGCGCGGTCATGCCGCTCCTACCGAGACGGTGGTGGGGGTCTTCTCCGAGGAGCGTCTGGCGGTGAATCGCGCCCGCGAGGCGAGGTCGGGCTTTCTGGCGTCGGGCCGGGACGACTACGCCTGGTGGATCGTCCGCACCGTGGGCAAGAGAGTGGCCGCCTTCATCGCCGACTCCAAGAGCGACAAGGAGTTCGTGCTCGACCTGACCTCCAACGAGCTGGTCGAGATCGCCTGAGCCCGTGCCGTGGCTTCCTACAGCGTCAACCCCGCCGGGGTGGAGCACGCCGAGGAGCTGATCGACTCCCGCCAGTACGTGCTGCGCAGCGAGTGGGGCGAGGCCCAACCCAGGGCCGCCGACGAGAACGACTACCTGGAGAGCCACAGCTGGGAGGAGTACTCCGCCTGGCATCTCGGTCTCACCGACGGGGCCACTGACGAGACCAAGGCCCGCTACGCCTTCGTCTACGGGGACTTCCGGCGGGTGCATCGCATGGGGCTGATCGCCTGCCGCTACCGCGCCGCCGAGTGGGGCCACAAGGAGGTCGAGCTGGCGGCACACGACCTGATCCAGAGGCTCGACTCGGTTGCCCGGTGATGTCGGCGAGGGTCTAGCTTCGGGCACATGCCCCAGTCGCAACGTCCACGAATGCGGGGCTATGGCGTCCCCGACGATCCCGAAGGGACTCTCCCCTGGTCGTGGGCCGAGGAGCGGCTGGTGAAGAGTCGCAATTACTGGTTGGCAACAGTCGATTCCCAAGACGCACCTCACGCCATGCCACTGTGGGGGCTGTGGCGGCGTGGGGAGGATCAGTTCTGGTTCTCGGCGGCAGCCGATTCGCTCAAGGTGAGGAATCTCGCAGCCAACCCCAACGTGGTGGTGGCCGCCGATAGCACCGTCGAGGTGGTCTCGGTCGAGGGTGTGGCTACCCGAGCCCAGGGAGATCGTTTGGTCGCCGAGGATTACGCCGCCAAGTACGAGACGGACCCGGTAGCCCGGGCCCGGCTCGCAGACTTCTTTCTCCGGGGTGCCATCTTCCGAGTGACCCCGATACGGGCCTTCGGAGTCATCGAGCGGCCCGATGAGTTCGCCGAGCGAGCGACGCGCTGGGTGTGGTGACCAATTTCCAGATCCTCGATGTGGCGGATGGTCTTTGGCTGTGGCGCATCCCCCACCCCGGCTGGG
>JAHWLC010000010.1 GCA_019347585.1 Actinomycetota bacterium
ACCGGCATCGAGCTCACCGGCGCCTCCGCCGACCATGCCGAGGGCCGCCTCACGATCGACGAGAACCACCATCAGCCCTACGGCGTGGTGCACGGAGGCGTCTACTGCACGATGGTGGAGACCCTCGCCTCCGCCGGAGCCGCGGTGTGGGCCGTGGAGCAGGGCATGGCCGGCGCCGTCGGGGTGAGCAACAAGACCGACTTCATCAGGGCCACCACGGAGGGGGTGCTTGTCGGCAGGGCCACGCCGGTCCATCGCGGCCGGACCCAGCAGCTGTGGCAGGTGGACATCGTCAGGGAGGAGGACGGCAAGCTCGCCGCCCAGGGCCAGGTCCGGCTGCAGAACGTGACCGACACCCAATTTTGATCACCGGGGGGCGGGGCCGGATCCCCCCCGCCCGGATGCGGTTCCTCGACAACCTGGTCATGTGGCCGAAACGGGTGAGCCCGACCCGGCGGTGGTCAACTAGAGGGCGCTCCTCAAATAATCTGGAGGCCGATGCCGCTACGCATCGGTCCCCTCGAAATCGATCCGCCGGTTGTCCTCGCCCCCATGGCGGGGGTGACGAACGCGCCCTTCCGCAGGCTGTGCCGGGAGTTCGGAGCCGGTCTCTACGTTTCCGAGATGATCGGCGCCCGGGGGCTGGTGGAGCGCAACGAGAAGACGCTTGCCCTTGCCCGGTTCGACGATGACGAGGTCCCGCGCTCGATCCAGCTCTACGGGACCGACCCCTCCTCTCTGGGGGCTGCGGTGCAGATGCTGGTCGAGGAGCTGAGGGTCGACCACATCGACATGAACTTCGGCTGCCCCATGGGGAAGGTCACCCGTCACGGTGGTGGCGCCGCTCTCCCCTGGAAGAAGGACCTGTTCCGCTCCATAGTCTCCACCGCGGTGGGAGCCGCCGGAGAGGTCCCGGTCACGGTGAAGTTCCGCAAGGGGATCGACGACGATCACCTCACCTATCTCGAGACCGGGCTCATCGCCGAGGAGGAGGGAGCCGCCGCCGTGGCCCTTCACGCCCGCACCGCCCGCCAGCTCTACTCGGGGGAGGCCGACTGGGACTCGATCGCCCGGCTGAGGGAGGCGGTCACCACCATCCCGGTGCTCGGCAACGGCGATATCTGGACCGCCTGGGACGCCATCGCCATGATGGAGAAGACCGGCTGTGACGGAGTGGTGGTGGGCAGGGGGTGCCTGGGCAGGCCCTGGTTGTTCCGGGACCTGGCCGATGTGTTCGCAGGGGAGAGGCCGCGGCGCGCCCCCTCGCTGGGCGAGATCGGGGCGATCATGATCCGCCACGCCCGCCTGCTCGTCTCCCACTTCGGGGAGAAGGTGGGGATGAACCTGTTCCGCAAGCACCCCTCCTGGTACTTGAAGGGCTTCCCGGCCGGCTCCGCGCTCCGCGACGCCTTTGCCAGGGTCTCCTCGGTGGAGGAGCTCGCCGCGCTGATCGGCCAGCTCGACCCCGGCATCCCTTTCCCCGAGGCGGCGCACACCATGGTCCGGGGCCACTCCCAGGGCCCTCGGCCGGTCCGCCTCCCCGATGGCTTCCTCGAGGACCGGTCCGGGACCCGCCTCGATCGTGAGGCGGAGCAGGTTGTCAGCGGGGGCTAGCTGCCCGGTCTCCTCGGGCGCGCCGCATAGCCGGCGACGGCGGACAGGAAGACATGGGCCAGGGCGTCGAGAGTGATCCCGTTCACATCGGCGGCAGCATCGACCTCGACGAAGTCCATCATGCTCACCTTGGGCTGGCGGGCGCAGAGCATGACCGCCCGGGCCAGCTGGCGCACGGTCATACCCCCCGGTCGCGACCCCGGGCATCCGGGGGCGAACGCCCGATCGAGCACATCGAGGTCGACATCGACGTAGATCGTGTCGCACCCGGAGAGACGGTCCAGCGCCTCGGCCACGGTGGGGGCGATACCGGCGTACTCCACATCGGCCATGGTGATCACCCGAATCCCGCGGGCCTCGCAGTAGTCGCGGTAGTGCGCCGAATTGGCGAAGGAGTGGATCCCGATCTGGACCACATTGTCCCCGGGGAGGCCGTGGTGCTCGATGAGGCCGCGGATGGGTGTGCCGTTGGTGGGCCCGGCGTCGAAGGAGCGCACGTCGTGATGAGCGTCGAAGGTGATCACCCCGACCCGGGTGAGATCGTCTGACATGGCGGCGACCAGCGGACGGGTGATGGCGTTGTCCCCGCCGAGGTAGAGGGTGAGCGGGGCCTCGGGCAGACCCGACGCCAGATCCACCAGCGCCTCCGGGATCTCGTTCATGTCGAGCTCCGACACGGGCCAGTTCCCTGCATCTCTCACCTTCACGTCGCCGAATTCGATCCCGGTCTCGCCATGGAAGGTGGAGAAGCGGCCGAAGCGCTCTCGGACCGCCAAAGGGGTGAGATCGGCGCGGGACGGTGACAGCGACGCCTTCGAGCTGGGGACCCCGACGACCAGGATCTCGGGATCGTCGTCATCCCGGGCGAGCCAGACATCGGCTCGGGGCCAGTGCGGGTCACTGATCGCCATCGAGCATGGGCATGTCGAGGCCACGTTCGCGGGCTACCCGGCGCGCCTTGTCGTAACCGGCGTCGGCGTGTCTCATCACCCCGGTCCCCGGGTCGTTCGTGAGCACGCGCTCCACGCGAAAGGCTCCCTGGTCGGTCCCGTCCGCCACCACCTGGGCGCCGGCGTGGATCGAGTTGCCGATCCCCACTCCACCGCCGTGATGCACCGCCACCCAGGCCGCACCCGAGGAGACGTTGAGCATGGCGTTGAGTATCGGCCAGTCGGCGACGGCGTCCGAGCCGTCGGCCATCGCCTCGGTCTCCCGGAACGGTGAGGCCACCGATCCCGCGTCGAGATGATCTCGGCCGATGACGATCGGAGCCGAGACCTCTCCCTCGGCGACGAGACGGTTGAAGGCGAGGCCGGCGAGATGCCGCTCACCGTAGGAGAGCCAGCAGATCCGGGCCGGCAGCCCCTGGAAGCTCACTCTCTGCCTGGCCATGTGGAGCCATCGACTCAGGGGCTCGTTCTCGGGGAAGAGGGAGAGCAGGGCCCGATCGGTGGTGGCGATATCGCCGGGGTCGCCGCTGAGCGCCACCCAGCGGAAGGGGCCCGAGCCTTCGCAGAAGAGGTCCCTTATGTAGGCGGGGACGAACCCGGGATAGGAGAAGGCGTCGGCGTAGCCGGCCTCCCTGGCCTCGCCCCGAAGGTTGTTCCCGTAGTCGAACACCTCGGCGCCGGCCTCCTGAAACCCGACCATCGCCTCGCAGTGGCGGGTCATCGACTCTCTAGCCGCCTTGATGTAGGTGTCGGGGTCGTCGCGTCGGGTCTCCGCCGCCTCCTCCAGGGAGTACCCGCTGGGCACGTACCCGTGGAGCGGGTCGTGGGCCGAGGTCTGGTCGGTGACGATTTCGACCTCGAGCCCCATCTCGAGGAGTCGGGGGAAGAGATCGGCCGCATTGCCCTCCAGCCCGACGGAGAGGGGGCGTTTCTCCCGCTTCGCCTCGAGGGCGGTCGCTATCGCCTCCTCCACCGAGTCTGCCCTGGTGTCCAGGTACCCCGTCTCCAACCTCCGCTCGATACGGCGGGGATCGACCTCCACGCAGAGGGCGACGCCACCGTTCATGGTGATGGCCAGGGGCTGGGCGCCGCCCATCCCCCCGAGACCGGCGGTGAGGGTGAGGGTGCCTGCGAGTGTTCCGCCGAACAGCTTCTCGGCTATGGCGGCGAAGGTCTGGTAGGTCCCCTGGAGGATGCCCTGGGTGCCGATGTATATCCAGGACCCGGCGGTCATCTGCCCGTACATCATGAGCCCGGCCTCCTCGAGCTCCCAGAAGTGGTCGAGGGTGGCCCATCTCGGCACCAGGAGGCTGTTGGCGATGAGCACACGAGGGGCCATGTCGTGGGTGGTGAACACCCCCACCGGCTTGCCCGACTGGACCAGCAGGGTCTCGTCGCCCTCGAGACGCTGCAGCGTGCGCACGATGCCGTGCAGCGCCTCGATGTTGCGTGCGGCCTTGCCCCTGCCGCCATAGACCACCAGGTTCTCCGGGTCCTCCGCCACCTCCGGGTCCAGGTTGTTGAGCAGGCAGCGCAACGCCGCCTCCTGCAGCCAGCCCTTGGTGTTGAGCTCCGGCCCCCGTGGGGCGTGGAGGGGGAAAGCCAGGTCGATCATCGCTCGCCCGAGACTAAGCAGGGCGTCACGTCCTGAGCAGGGTGTCGAGCCGGCGATTGGCGATGGCGGCGCCGATGAGACCCATGCCGAGGAGGAATGCGATGTGGCCCAGCATGGACCAGTCGACCACGCCGAGGGTGAAGCCGCGGAGCAGCTCGGTCCCGTGATAGAGGGGCGAGAGCTTGGCCACGAGCTGGATCGTCGGCGGGTAGACGTCGAGCGGGTAGAAAGTGCCGGAGAAGAGGAATAGCGGCATGGTGACCAGGGTCACCAGGTCGAAGTCCTGCCAGGACCGCATGTAGGTGCATGCCGCCATCCCGGCCGCGCCGAAGGCGAACCCGATCAGCGTGGCGGCGGGGACGGCGAAGACGGCCAACCACGACCCGGTCATCCCCATCACCCACATCACCAGCACGAAGGCAGTCGAGTAGACCAGGCCGCGGAGCAGCGCCCAGCCGATCTCGCCGATGGCGATGTCAGACGGCTGCATCGGCGTTGTGAGTATGCCCTCGTACACCTTCTGGAACTTGAGCTTGAAGAAGATGTTGAAGGTGGTCTCGATGACGGCCCCGTTCATCGCCGAGGCGGCCATCATCGCCGGCGCCACGAAGGCCGCATAGGAGACCGGGATGCCGCCGGGGCCGCTGACCTCGCCGACCAGGGCGCCCACTCCGATCCCCACCGCGAACAAGTAGAAGACCGGCTCGAAGAACCCGCTGAAGACCACATTCCACAGCCGGCGGTAGACCATGACGTTGTGCTCCCAGATGCGCTGGGCGCGGAAGGGGGTGATCCTCCCCAACGGGATGATCCGGGACGGAGCCCGGACGCTCACGGTCTGATCCTCTTGTCGAGGAGGCGTATGGAGAGGAAGACGCCCACCGCGGCCATCACCACCAGGTACCCGATGTGGACTGCCAGCGGGATCGAGGTGACGATCGACTCGCCGACGCCGGGGAGGGCGATCTTGCGCACCGCCTCGACACCGTGGAACAGCGGGGTCGCGTAGGCGACCTGCTGGAGGAGGCCGGGGAGCTGGCTGATGGGGAAGAAGGTCCCCGAGAAGAGGAAGAGGGGCACGATGAGGAACCGGAACAGCGTCGAGAGGCTGCGCCCGTCCTCCTGGGTCAGGGTCCAGGCCGTGATGCAGCTCGTGAAGGCGACTCCGGTGAGCACCGAGGGGGGCACGGCGAGAAGGGCCGGCACCAGGTCGAGGGCGCCGAAGAGCACCGCGATCACGGCAAACACCGCCAGGACGAAGGTGAGCCGGGCCAGTCCCCACAGGAGCCGGCCCCAGACGATGTCCTCGGGGCCGAGCGGCGTGGTGATGGTCCCGTGGAAGTTCTTCCGCCACAGGATCCCGGCCATGACCGGGAAGGACCCGTCGCCGGCCCCGTTCTGCATGGCGGTCGCCGCCATCAACCCCGAGGCGACGAAGGCCAGATAGGGGATGGCCAGCTCGCCCGACCCGTCGTCGACCAGCGCCCCCAGCCCGGCACCCATCGCGGCCAGGAACAGGATCGGGTTGACGAACGAGGTGATGACGGTGCCCCTCCAGGTGCGGCGGTAGGCAATCACCTCCGACTCGGCGTATCGGAGCGAGCGGCTCAGAGTCACTCTGCGCCCACTAGTCCACCAGCCTCCGCCCGGTCAGCCTGAGGAACACGTCCTCGAGGGTGGACCGCCGCACCAGGACCTGCTCGGGCTCGATGCCGCGGGTGTGCATCTGGCGCTGCGTCTCGTCGGCATCGTCGGTGTAGAGGAGGACCCGGTCGGCGAGCACCTCGGAGCGGTTGGCCACGCCGTCCAATTTGTGCACCGCCTCGTCCTTCTGCCCGTCCTGGAACCGGAGCTCGACGACTTCACGCGGGGCGTGCTCCGATATGAGCTGTCGCGGCGACCCCTCGGCGACGATCCTGCCGTTGTCCATCACCACCAGGCGGTCACAGAGCTGCTCGGCCTCGTCCATGTAGTGGGTGGTGATGATCAACGTTGCCCCTTCCCGCTTGAGCCGGTAGAGGCGGTCCCAGAGGAGGTGACGGGCCTGGGGGTCGAGACCGGTGGTGGGCTCGTCCAGGATGATGAGGTCGGGCTCGTTGATCAGGGCCCGGGCGATGATCAGCCGCCGCTTCATCCCCCCGGACAGCGGCTCGACCTTGGAGTCCCGACGCTCGGTGAGCTGGGCGAACTCGAGCAGCTCCTCGATCTTGGGCTCGATCTCGGAACGGGACATGTCGTGATAGCGCCCATAGATGTAGAGGTTCTCGGCTACGGTCAGCTCGAGGTCGAGGTTGTCCTCTTGGGGGACGACGCCGATCCGCTGCCGGATCGGCCGCCCGTTCTCGGTGGGATCGATGCCGAACACCCGCAGGTAGCCGTCGGTGATCGGGCTCACCGTGGTGATCATCTTCATCGTCGACGTCTTGCCGGCCCCGTTGGGTCCGAGGAAGCCGAAGGACTCGCCCTTGCGGATCTCGAAGTCGATGGCGTCGACCGCTACGAAGTCGCCGAACTTCTTGGTCAGACGGCGCGCCTCGACGAGTGGTTCGCTCATGGATCGGGAGACGGTAGCCGCAGCCGGCGGCAGTTCCGGCGGGTTATCCGGTGCTCAGTACGACCCTCGTTTCACCACTTCTCCGGCCGGCTTGCGACCGCCGTACTGGCGTGGCTCGGCGCCGTCGGCCGGGTAACCGAGAGCCACCGCGTACTTGACCACCGCCCCCGCGGGGGCGCCGATGTGGTCGCGGGCGTCGTCGGAGCGGTGCAGGGTGATCGGGCAGGAGGCCACCCCGATCGAGTCGGCGGTCAGCATGATGTTCTGCGCCGCCCGGCCCATGTCGAACATGTTCCCCCCCGGCTCCTGAACCAGGACGATGGTGGCCGCCGAGTCCCGGATCGGCTGGGTGAAGTCGCCATGAGCCGCCAATGCATCGAGGCCGTCCTGGTCCTCTATGACCAGGAACGACCAGTCCTGGCGGTTCTTCGAGCTGCCGGTCCAGCGCGCCGCCTCCAGGATCCGGTCCAGATCATCCCTCGAGAGGGGTTGGTCCTCGTAGTCGCGGATGGCGCGCAAGCCCAGGATCGACTGATAGGTGTCGCTCATCCGGTCGAGATTAGGAGCGGGGGTAGAGAATGAGTTGGGTGCAGCGGAACAAGGCGAGCCGGCGCCCGCTCGCCTCGTCGGTTACGGGGACGTCCCAGATCTGAGTGGTCCGGCCCCCGTGGCTCAGTTCCGCATCGGCGAGAAGGGAGCCTTCGAGGAGGGTCCCGAGAAAGTTCGCCTTCATCTCCAGCGTTGTGAAACCGGTCCCTCCCTCGGGAAGGTTGCCGATGCACCCGTAGCCGGCCGCGGTGTCGGCGAGGGTGATCACCGCACCGGCATGCAGATAGCCGTTGGGGGCCAGGTGGTGGGGCCCGATCTCGAGACGGAGCGTCGCCCGGCGGTCCTCGATCTCGAGGATTTCGAGGCCCATGTGGCCGGGCAGGGCGGCGGCACCCGTCTCCATGAGCATTGTCGCCAGCCGCTCACGGTCGGCCGGCCAGGACGGCGGCTCTGGCATGGAGGGACCCTATACCTCGATTGGGGGCGGAGAGCGGCGACGGGATATGTTGGTGGGCGCCCGAGGAGACACGAAGACGATGCCCACACCCCACATATCGGCCGCCAAGGGAGACTTCGCACCGTCGGTCTTGCTGCCCGGCGACCCGCTGCGGGCCCAGCACATCGCCGAGAACTTCCTCGACGATGCCGAGAAGGTGAGCGAGGTGCGCAACATGCTCGCCTTCACCGGCTCCTATCAGGGGATCCCGGTCTCGGTGATGGGCACCGGGATGGGGATACCGTCGGCTTCCATCTATGTGACCGAGCTCGTGGTGGAGTACGCGGTGGAGCGGTTGATCCGGGTGGGCTCCTGCGGGGGGATCCTCCCCAGCGTGGCCATCCGGGACGTCATCCTCGCCATCGGGGCCTGCACCGATTCCGGTGTCAACCGGGCTCGTTACGGGGGATACGATTTCGCCGCCACCGCCGACTTCGATCTGCTCCGGGCCGCCGCCGAGGCCGCCGAAGCCAAGGGGATCGAGGTGAAGGTGGGCAATGTCCACTCCGCCGACCTCTTCTACAACCCCGACCCGGAGGCTTTCGACCGCATGGAGGCGATGGGGGTCCTCGCCGTGGAGATGGAGGCGGCGGGGCTCTATGGAGTCGCGGCCGAGAAGGGAGGGCGAGCCCTGACCATCTGCACCGTCTCCGACCATGTGAGGACCGGAGAGTCGACCAGCTCGGACGAGCGGCAGCAGACCTTCCACGAGATGGTCGAGATAGCCCTGGAGGCGATCAGGATCGATGCCGCCGCCTAGCTAATCCTCGACGAGGTACTGCACCCGGATCAGCTCGGCGGCGACCGGCCTCACCAGGTCTTCTACCAGGACCAGGTGCTCGGGATGGTTCTGATAGGCACGCCAGGCCTCTTCCGAGTCGAAGTCGGCGACGAGGGCCATGTCCGGGTTCCCCTGACCCAGCCCCAGATCGGGTCCGAACTCGTAGCGCTCGATCTCCTCGATGACATCGGGGAGCCGAGCCCAGCCCCGATACAGCTCCTCGATCTGGTTCTCGGTGGCGTCGTCGCGAAAGCGCAACATCAGGACGTGGCGAAAGGTGCTCATGGGCCGAGTCAACCAGGACCGGGCTCCTAGCCCCTTACCCTGTCCCGCTCATGTCGATCGACGGATCCCTGGTCAGGCGGGCCATTGGCGATTCCATCCCGCTCTTCATACCGGCAATCCCGTTCGCACTGGTCATCGGTCTGGCCATCATCGACGCCGGCATCGACCCCTTCGTGGGCTGGTCGAGCTCGTGGCTCATCTTCGGTGGTGCCGCCCAGCTCACCCTGATCACGCTGCTGGGCTCGGGAGCGGCGGTGATCGCCGCCATCACGGCGGCGCTCGTCGTCAACGCACGGCACATCATGTACTCGGCGGCGCTAGCGCCGGTGTTTCAGCGCCAGCGGCGCTGGGTTCGGTGGCTCGGCGGGTACCTGCTCCTCGACCAGGTGTTCGCTCTCGCCGTTCTGCGCAGCGACGACGACCCGGCGGCTTTCCGCACCTACTACCTGGCGTCGGGAGCGACCTTTTGGGTGTCCTGGCAGCTGACCACCGCGCTGGGCCTCTTGGTCGGCCCGGTGGTCCCCGAGGAGTGGGGCCTGGTCTTCGCCGCCCCCATCCTCTTCCTCGGCCTGGTGGTCATCGGGCTCGACCGGTACCCGAAGACGGTGGCGGCGCTGGTCGGGGCGGGGGTGACCTATCTGGCCGCTGGGCTCCCCAGTCGCGGCGGGCTCCTCGTCGGCGCCTTCGCCGGGATCGCGGCGGGGACGCTGGCGGAGAGGCTGCGGCGATGACCGTCTTCCTGGCCGTCCTCGTCGTTGGAGTGGGGACTTATCTGAGCCGGGCCGGGTTCATCCTCGCCTTGGCCAACAGGCCGATACCCGAGCCAGTGCTGGTGGCGCTGCAGTTCGTGGCCCCCGCGGTGCTCGCCGCACTGGTGGTGGCGCTCCTCATCGACGAGGACGGCGGAGTGGCCATCGGCGCACCCGAGGCCGCGGCTTTCCTGGTCGCGGGAGTGGTGGCCCGCCTCACCAAGAACCACATCCTCACCCTCCTCGCCGGCATGGGCGTGTTCTGGATCGCACGCGCCCTGGTCTGAACGACGTTTCTGTGTCAATTCGCGGGGCCATAGCCCCCGCGAATTGACACAGAAGAGTTATCAACACCCACGTTCAGCCCGACGCGGCGGAGGGTCGGAGAACTATCTTCTGTCCGCCGGCGGCGTCGGGGCAGACGCCCCGATCCAGAGGAGGAGACTGCACATGACGGACACCGTGGAGCGTCGGAGGCAGAGCGCCCCAGGGGGCGGTCTCGACTCCTACTTCAAGCTCACCGAGCGGGGGACCAGCGTCGGGCTCGAGGTAAGGGCGGGCATCACCACCTTCTTGGTGATGTCCTACATCATTTTCGTCAACCCGGGCATCCTCTCCGCGGCGGGTTTCGACCCTGGAGCGGTGGCGGCCGGCACCGCCCTGCTCGCCGGGGTGCTCAGCATCCTGATGGGGCTGGTGGCCAACTACCCGATCGCCATGGCCGCCGGGCTCGGAATCAACGGTGCGGTCGCGTTCGGGCTGGTCCTCACCGACGGGCTCACCCCTGCCGGGGCGATGGGTGTGATCGTCCTCGAAGGGCTCATCGTGGCAGCCCTGGTCGTGGTGGGATTGCGCGAATCGATCATGAACGCGGTCCCGTTGAGCCTGAAGCGGGCGATTGGCGTGGGCATCGGCCTGTTCATCCTGTTCATCGGCTTCGTGACCGGTGGCCTCATCGCGGGTGCGGAGGGACCGGTGCCGGTGAGCTTCGTGTTCCCCAACTCGGCGGTGGCCTGGACCACCCTGATCGGGCTGTTGATCACTGTGCTGCTCTACGCCCGCAGAGTCCCCGGGGCGCTGATCATCAGCATCGTGCTCACCACGGTGGTTGCCCACCTCCTCGGCGTGGGGGCGATCCCCGAGAACTTCGCGGTGACCCCGAGCTTCGACACCCTGGGCCGGTTCGACCTGGGCAATGTGTTCACGCATCTCGGGTTGGTGGCGGCGGCGCTGACCATCTTCAGCTTCATGCTCACCGACTTTTTCGACACCATGGGCACGGCCACCGCCATCGTTGAACAGGCCGAGCTGACCGAGGCCGACGGCTCGATCCCCGAAGTCGGCAAGCTGTTGTTCGTCGACTCTCTGGGTGCGGCCGCGGGTGGCGCTGCCGGTGTCAGCTCCAACACGAGCTACATCGAGAGCGCGGCGGGCGTCGCCGAAGGAGGGAGGACCGGGCTCACCTCGGTGGTGGTCGGGCTCCTGTTCCTGGTGGCGATCTTCGTCTCGCCGCTCGCCGACCTGATTCCCCGGGCGGCCACCGCCCCGGCCCTGATCCTGGTCGGGTTCCTCATGGCGGGGCTGATCCGAGGAATCGACTTCGACAACCTCGAGGAGGGGTTCCCCGCACTTCTGGCCATAGTGCTCATGCCGCTCACGTTCAGCATCACGGTCGGCATCGGCGCCGGCTTCGTCGTCTACACCCTGATCAAGGTGGTGAAGGGCAAGTTCGCCGATGTCCACCCACTCATGTGGGTGGTGACCATCGCCTTCCTCGTCTACTTCGCCCAGGCGGTGTTGGGCGCGGGGATCTCTGCCTGAAAGCCGGCGGAGTCAGGGGAAAGAGCCCCCCGGGCAGCCCCCGGGGGGCTCTCGCGGGTTGCGGGATGTTTTCGAGCCCGTGGTCGCGGGTAACGGATCGGCATGAGAATCCTGAAAACGATCACCTTCGCCGCTTTGTTGATCCTGACTTTGGGCGCTTGCAGCGAAGCCACAGTTGAAACCACACCCGAGGAACTCGAAGAGACCGCGACCGACGTAGCGGCCGCCATCGCCGCCGCGCAGGAGGACCTGGCCGATTTGGGCCAGGCCATCCAGAACAGCGAAG
>JAHWLC010000110.1 GCA_019347585.1 Actinomycetota bacterium
CTGGAGAGCGGGGAGACGGTCATCGCCGACGATGAGTACCTCCACAGAGCCATCGTCGACCCCTCGGCGCAGATCCTCGCCGGCTTCGACGATGTGATGCCCGATGACTACGGGACCCAGCTCAGCGACCAGGAGATCGACGACCTGGTGGAGTACATCAAGAGTCTCTCCGCCTGAAGCCACAGGTCACCAGGTTCCCAGAGCTCCAAAGTTGATAGTACCCCACTCAGGTTGTACCCTGGAGCCTCACTCAAAAATATCCTTCTGGAGGTTCTCCAATGCCACGAGCCGTAGGTATCGACCTGGGCACCACCAACAGCGTGATCGCCGTCCTCGAAGGCGGCGACCCCACCGTCATCGCCAATGCCGAAGGCAACCGAACCACGCCATCGATCGTCTCCTTCAAAGACGGGGAGGTCCTGGTGGGCGAGGTCGCCAAGCGCCAGGCGATCACCAACCCCGACCAGACGGTGCGCTCGATCAAGCGTCAGATGGGGACCGACTGGACGATCGAGGTGGACGGCAAGAAGTACACCCCCCAGGAGGTCTCTGCCCGCATCCTGATGAAGCTGAAGCGGGACGCCGAGTCGTACCTGGGTGAGAACGTCACCGACGCGGTGGTCACCGTCCCCGCCTACTTCAACGACGCCCAGCGCCAGGCCACCAAAGAGGCCGGCCAGATCGCAGGGCTCAACGTGCTCCGCATCATCAACGAGCCGACCGCCGCCTCGCTGGCCTACGGGCTGGACAAGGCCCACGACGAGACCATCCTCGTCTTCGACCTCGGCGGGGGGACCTTCGACGTCTCCGTCCTCGAAATCGGCGAAGGCGTCTTCGAGGTCAAGGCGACGTCCGGCGACACCCACCTCGGTGGTGACGACTGGGACGAGGCCGTAATCGACTGGCTCGTCGAAGGCTTCAAGAACGACCACGGCGTCGACCTGAGCAAGGACCGCATGGCGGTGCAGCGGCTCAAGGAGGCCGCGGAGAAGGCCAAGATCGAGCTGTCCTCGGTGCCCGAGACCGAGATCAACCTGCCGTTCATCACCGCCACCAACGAGGGGCCGCTCCATCTGCAGCGCAAGCTGGCGAGGTCCGAGTTCCAGAAGCTGACTGAAGACCTGCTGGAGCGGACCAAGAGGCCCTTCGAGCAGGCGATCAAGGACGCGGGGATCTCCACCGACGCCATCGACCACGTCATCCTGGTCGGCGGCTCCACCCGGATGCCCGCAGTGCAGGAGCTGGTCAAGGATCTCACCAGCCAGGATCCCCACAAGGGGGTCAACCCGGACGAGGTGGTCGCCGCCGGCGCCGCCATCCAGGCCGGAGTCCTCAAGGGGGACGTCAAGGACGTGCTCCTGCTCGACGTCACCCCACTCACCCTGGGCATCGAGACCAAGGGCGGGGTGATGACCAAGATGATCGAGCGCAACACCACCATCCCCACCAAGCGCTCCGAGATCTTCACCACCGCGGAGAACAACCAGCCCGAGGTGGAGATCAACGTGCTCCAGGGGGAACGGGCCATGGCGGACGACAACAACAGCCTGGGCAAGTTCCGTCTCACCGGGATCCCGCCGGCGCCCATGGGCGTGCCCCAGATCGAGGTCACCTTCGATATCGACGCCAACGGGATCGTCAACGTCCATGCCAAGGACCTGGCCACCAACCAGGAGCAGAAGATGACGATCACCGGCGGCACCGCGCTCTCCCAGGACAAGATCGACCAGATGGTCAAGGACGCCGAGGCCTATGCCGAGGAGGACGCCAAGCGCCGCGAGGCGGTGGAGACCCGCAACCAGGCCGACCAGCTCGTCCATCAGACCGAGAAGCTGATGGAGGAGCAGAGCGAGCAGATGACCGACGAGGAGAAAGGCGCGATCGAGGCGGCGGTGTCCTCGCTCAAGGAGACCCTCGAGGACGAGTCGGCCGACACCGAGGCCATCCGATCGCAGATGGACCAGGTGGTCCAGGCGAGCCAGCAGATGGCCACCCGTCTCTACCAGCAGGCGGCCGACACCCGCAGCGGCGAGACCGCCGAGGAGGTGGCTTCCGAGGACGAAGAGATCGTCGAGGCGGAGATCATCGAAGAGGATGAGTGACCCCAAGGCCGGCACCGAGGCGGCCGAGGTGACGCAGCAGAACCATGAGGCCGCAGAGGTAGAGGCCCTCCCCGCCGAGCGGCCCGAGCCCGCTCCCGACCCGCACGACCTGGGCCTGGAGCTGCCCGAGAGCCGAGACGAGGCGGTGGCCATGCTCCTCGAAGAGGTGGAGAAGGCCCGGGAGGAGGCCAATTCCTACCTCGACGACCTGAAGCGGGTCGCCGCCGATTTCGACAACTACCGGAAGCGCTCGATCCGCGACCAGGCGTCAACCCTCGACCGGGCCGCGGAGAGGGTGGTGCGCAACCTCCTCCCGGTGCTCGACACCTTCGACGCCGCCCTGGGCACCGAGCCCAAGACCGACTCCGAGCGCCAGCTCTATTCGGGGATGCTGAGCACCCGTCAGCAGCTCCTCTCTGCTCTGCAGGCCGAGGGCCTCGAGGTGATCCCGACCATCGACGAGCCCTTCGACCCCGAGGTACACGAGCCTGCCGGTGCACCCGGCGGAGGCGACGGGGAGCTGGTGGTGAGCGGTGAGCTGCGTCGTGGTTACCGACTGAGCGGGAAGGTGGTCCGCCCGGCTCTGGTCAGCCTGGATGTGAGGGAATGAACCGGGACTGGCTCGAAAAGGACTTCTACGCCACCCTCGGGCTGAGCCAGAGCGCCTCCGCCGAGGAGATCAAGAAGGCCTACCGAAGGCTCGCCCAGAAGCACCATCCCGACGCCAACCCGGGCGACGCCGCCGCCGAGGAGAAGTTCAAGGAGATCTCCGAGGCCTACGCAACGCTCTCCAATCCCGAACAGCGCAAGGAGTACGACCAGGTGCGCCGGATGGCGGCCAGCGGCGGGTACCAGGGGTTCGGAGGCATGGGCGGTCCCGGATTCGGCGGAGCCGGAGGCCAGCGGGTCAGGGTCGAGGACCTGGAGGATCTGCTGGGCGGGTTCGGCGACATCGGCGACCTCTTCGGCGGAGTTCGCGGCCGCGCCGGCGCCCGAAGCGGACCTGTGCGGGGGGCCGACATCAACACCACCCTCACCATCGACTTCGACGAGGCCGCGCACGGGGTCACCACCGAGGTGACGGTCGAAGGCGCCGCTCCATGCTCCCGATGCGGAGGCACCGGGGCCGAGCCCGGAACCAGGATCACCACCTGCCCCACCTGCTCGGGTCGGGGAGTCGTCGCTCAGAACCAGGGCTTCTTCTCCTTCTCCCAGCCCTGCCCCCAATGCCAGGGCTCGGGGCGCCTCATAGAGACACCGTGCAGCAAGTGCGGGGGCAGCGGCGTCGAGAGCCGCCGGCGCCGGCTCAAGGTCAAGGTGCCGGCGGGGGTGAAGGACGGGGCGACGCTGCGACTGCGGGGAAAGGGCGGTCCCGGCATGAACGGCGGCCCCCGCGGGGATGTCCTGGTCAAGGTCCACGTGACCCCGAGCCGCACCTTCGGCCGCAAGGGGAACGACCTGACTCTCACCGTCCCGATCTCCTATAGCGAGGCGAGCCTGGGGACCAAGCTCGCCGTCCCCACCCTCAACGGCGAAGTCAAGCTGAAGATCCCGTCGGGCACCCAGTCGGGGAAGACCTTCCGGGTCAAGGGACAAGGGATCAAGCCGAGCCAGGGCAAGAGCGGCGACCTGCTGGTCACGGTGCAGGTGGCAGTGCCTCAGAAGTTGTCCAAGGAGGAGAAGAAGCTCCTCGAGGAACTGGCGGAGCACCAGAACGGGGAGCTCCGGTCTCATCTCGGAGGATGAGAGAAGGGAAGCCATGAGTGAGACACGAGCGGTCTTCGTCATCTCGGTGGCTGCCGAGCTGGCGGGAATGCACCCACAGACCCTGAGGATCTACGAGCGGAAGGGTCTGATCGATCCGTTCCGCACCCCGGGCGGCACCCGGCGCTACTCGCAGGAGGACATCGACCGTCTCCAGATGATCCAGGACCTCACCGGGCAGGGACTCAACCTGGAGGGGGTTCGCCAGGTGCTCGAGCTCCAGGAGGAGAACAGCCGCCTCAAGAAGAAGCTGGCGCTGCTGCGCGAACAGCTCGCCATCCTGGAGAAGGAGGCGCTGCGCCGGATCGACGCCAGGGAGCGCACCGGGCGGCACGAGGGCTCCAAACCCCGGGCGAGAGGTAGTTGATGGCCGACAGCTACGAGGGCCCGGTTCGAGTGAGAGGGGGCGACGGGGTCCTGCTCACCACCGGATCGGCCACCCTGAGCTGGGACGCCGAGATGGGCACCTGGACCGGGCTGCTGCAGACCCTGGACGGGACGGGCGTGGCGGGAAAGGCGCTGGTCGTCCAGCTCGAGATCCCCGACGGCGGATTGGGGACAGCCCAGCTCATCCCGGAGGGCGAGGTGGGCGACTACTACACCTCGTCGGTCACCGGTCTCGGCGCTCGGCCCTTCTGAGAAGGCGGTGCTCCGTAAGATCGGAGGAGAACCGACCAGGAGACAGATATGACCACAGGCGATGACTTCGTCAACCCGACCGAGGACCTGATGGACAGCGAGGAGGAGATAGAGGAGCAGGTGGACGAGCATGCCGCACCCGATGAGACGGATGCCGGTCCCCTGGAGCATCAGGTGGGTGCCGAGGACCTCACCGATCCCCGCGAGGAGGAATGACCGCGGAAGCGGGATACGCCGTCGGCTGAATGGGCGCGCTCGCCGACTGCGAGCTGATCCGAGGGGGGTTCCTCGCCCAGCCGGCCAACGCCCTCTCCACCCTCGCACTTCTCCTCGCCGGCGTCGTCATCGCC
>JAHWLC010000111.1 GCA_019347585.1 Actinomycetota bacterium
CAGGTGGAGTGGAACTCGGGCGAGGGCGTCGGCCTGCTCGGCACCGACGTGGGGGGCAGGATCGCCCTCATCGCCGCGGCGACTCGAGATTGGGTGAGGTCGGTGGTGGCCGTGTCGGCGCCTCTGACCGGCGACGAGGGGCGGGAGCACCAGGTGGGCGACCACCTGGGCCACCTGACGGTCCCGGTGCTCGGGCTGTACGGGGCGGAGGGCGACCTCGTCGAGGCAAGCAGCGTCGACGAGGCGCAGCGACTCAACGATCACGGCCAGTGGCTGCTCTACGAGGGGGCCGGCCACGGCTTCCTCGACATCGACGACGAGCAGTACTCGGCGGGGGCGGCCGAGGACGCCTGGGCCAGGATTCTCGCCTTCTTCGAGGCCACCCTGGACGATCCCGTGGTAGTCGATCTGGGCTGACTCAACGCGAACCCAGGGTTGTAGACCCCGCTTACCGACGTCTGGAACCCTGGGTTCGCACTAATTCACGACTTGGGCCGGACATGGCTGACGGCCCCGGATCGGATCTTGCGCCGTTCGGCGCCCGACTCCACGACCAGCGCCCCATCGGGGTCGACGTCGACCGCCTTCCCCGATTCCTCCGGCTCCCAGGTGATGTCCTCTCCCAGCGTGGAGCAGAGCCCGATGTACTCCTCGCGGGGCCAGCCCCGATGGTCGAGGAGGGCGGCCAGCTCGGCGCCCCACAGCGCCCCCAGCTCCCGATGGCGCTCGGGTCCGGGGTCTTCGGCGAGCAGGCCCGCCATGCCCTGGGGCGGTTCCCGCCACCACAGGTTGAGGCCGAGACCGACGACCACCACCTCCCCGCTGCGCTCCACCAATATCCCCCCCACCTTCCCCTCGGAGGCCATGAGGTCGTTGGGCCACTTGAGGCCGATGCCGGCACCGGTGCGGGCGGCGGCGACCCCGGCGATCAGGGAGATGGGCCTGGTTTCGCCGCGGTCGGCGCGGAAGGCGAAGGAGACGGCGAGTGCCCGGTCGGCGGTGATCCAGGCGGCGCCTCCTCTCCCCCGGCCCTCGGTCTGGGCCGGGGCGATGGCCAGCACCGGCAGGTCTTCCAGCGCCTGGCGTGCCACATCCTGGGTGGAAGCGACGCTTTCTTCGCGCAGCTGGAAATATGGTGTAGCCATCTCGTCCTCGGGCGAGTCCTAGAAAACGCAAGGTAACGGAGGAGCTTTGGGAACCGAGGCGCGTATCGAGGAGCTGAGGGCGCTTCGCGAGGAAGCCCTCCACGCCGGGACCCAACGCGCCGTGGCCCGCCAGCACGAGGCGGGCAAGCTCACCGCCCGGGAACGCATCGAGGTCCTCCTCGACAAGGACTCGTTCAACGAGATCGACCAGTTCGTGCGGCACCAGTCGAGCGGGTTCGGCATCGAGGACAAGAAGCCTCTCGGCGATGCGGTGGTCACCGGCCACGGGACCATCGACGGCAGACCCGTCTTCCTGTTCGCCGAGGACTTCACCGTGTTCGGGGGGAGCCTTGGCGAGGTGGTCGCCGACAAGATCTGCAAGATCCTCGACCTCGCCCTCAACACGGGCACCCCGGTCATCGGCCTCAAGGACTCCGGCGGGGCCCGCATCCAGGAAGGAGTCTCCTCCCTGGACGGCTACGGCCGCATCTTCGAGCGCAATGTTCGGGCCTCGGGGGTCATCCCGCAGATCTCGGTGATCATGGGCCCGTGCGCCGGTGGCGCGGTCTACTCCCCCGCCCTCACCGACTTCGTCTTCCAGGTCGACCAGACCTCGCACATGTTCATCACCGGCCCCGACGTCATCAAGACGGTCACCGGCGAGGAGGTGACCATGGAGGAGCTGGGCGGGGCATTCACCCACGCCTCCAAGTCGGGCGTCACCCACTTCGTCTACCCCAACGGGAGCGAGACCCTGGAGGCGGTCCGCTACCTGATGTCGTTCCTCCCCCAGAACAACATGGAGATGGCCCCCTACTACGCCAGCGGGGACCGGGCCGACCGCTACGACGACCACCTCGACGCCCTCATCCCCGACGCACCCACCCAGCCCTACGACATGAAGACCGTGATCTCCACGGTGCTCGACAACGAGGAGTTCTTCGAGGTGAGCGAGCACTGGGCGAAGAACATCGTGATCGGATTCGGCCGCCTCGACGGGCACACCGTCGGCGTGGTCGCCAACCAGCCGGCTGTGCTCGCCGGGACCCTCGACATCGAGGCGTCGGAGAAGGCTGCCCGCTTCGTCCGCTTCTGCGACGCCTTCAACATCCCCCTGCTCACCTTCGTCGACGTTCCCGGGTTCCTCCCCGGGGTGGGCCAGGAGCACGGCGGGATCATCCGGCATGGGGCGAAGCTGTTGTATGCCTACTGTGAGGCGACCGTGCCTCGCCTCACAGTGATCACCCGCAAGGCCTACGGCGGGGCCTATCTGGTCATGAACGCCCGCGGGGTGCGCGCCGATCTCGTCTTCGCCTGGCCCTCCGCCGAGATCGCGGTGATGGGCGCACAGGGGGCGGTCAACATCATCCACCGCCGGGAGCTCGGGGAGGCCGATGATCCCGAAGGGCGGCGGGTGGAGCTGATCGCCGACTACGAGCGGCGGTTCAACAACCCCTATGTCGCCGCCGAGCTCGGCCTGGTCGACGAGGTGATCGAGCCCCGGGAGACCAGGTTCAAGCTGATCCGGGCCCTGGAGGTGCTTCGCAACAAGCGGGAGACGATGCCGCCGAAGAAGCACGGCAACGGCCCCCTATGACGAGCCCATGAAGACGCTGCTGGTCGCCAACCGGGGGGAGATCGCGGTGAGGGTCATCCGCACCGCGCAGGAGATGGGCCTGCGCACCGTCGCCATCTACTCCGAGCTCGACCGGGACTCCCTTCACGTCGACCTCGCCGACGAGGCCTGGAACGTCGGCCCCGCCCCCTCGGCGGAGAGCTATCTCAACCAGAAGGCGATCCTCGGCATCGCCAGGGAAGCCAAGGCCGACGCCATCCACCCCGGCTACGGGTTCCTCTCCGAGAACCCCGGCTTCGCTCGGGCCGTCGACAAGGCCGGCCTCATCTGGGTGGGCCCGACCGGGGATGCCATCGAGGCGATGGGGGACAAGATCACCTCGCGGCGCAACGCCGAAGAGCACGGGGTGCCGACGGTGCCCGGCATCACCGACCCGGTGAAGAGCGCCGACGAGGTGAAGCAGCTCGCCGCCGAGTATGGCTATCCGGTGGCGATCAAGGCGGCACATGGCGGCGGGGGCAAGGGGCTGCGGGTGGCGTGGGACGCCGAGGAGGTGGGCGAAGCCTTCGAGGGGGCCCAACGCGAGGCCGACGCCTACTTCGGGAACCCCGAGGTCTACGTGGAGAAGTACCTGGAGAAGCCGCGTCACGTCGAGGCGCAGGTCCTCTTCGACACCCACGGCACCGGGGTCTTCCTCGGAGAGCGGGACTGCTCGGTACAGCGGCGGCATCAGAAGCTCATCGAGGAGACCCCCTCACCGGGATTCACCGACAAGCAGCGCAAGGCACTGGCCAAGGCGGCGCTGGCGGCCGCCGAGTCGTGCGACTACGTAAACGCGGGGACTGTCGAGTTCCTCGTCGACCAGTCGGGCGACTTCTACTTCCTGGAGATGAACACCCGCCTTCAGGTGGAGCACACCGTGACCGAGATGGTCACCGGCCTCGACCTGGTGGAGTGGCAGCTCCGCATCGCCGACGGTGAGAAGCTCGACCTGGGGAGCGTCGAGCCCAAGGGCCACTCCATCGAGTTCCGGATCAACGCCGAGGACCCGTACAACAACTTCATGCCCAGCCCGGGCCAGGTGGTGGAGTGGCAGGAGCCCGCCGGGCCCGGGGTGCGCGTCGACTCCTGGATCAGGCCCGGCACCACCGTCACCCAGTACTACGACAACCTGATGGCGAAGCTGGTGGTGTGGGCGCCGGATCGGGCCGGCGCCATCAGCCGGGGCAGGAGGGCGCTCCGTGAGTTCGAGGTGTCCGGGGTCTCCACGACCATCCCCGCCCATCTCGCCGTCCTCGACCACGACGACTTCGCCCAGGGGAAGCATCACACCAGGTGGATGGAGGAGACCGTCCCCCTCGCCGACCACGAGCCCGAGTTCGCCCCCGCCCTCCCCGAGGAGGAGGCGCTGGCCAAAAAGGACATTACCGTCGAGGTCGGCGGGCGCCGCTTCCGGGTCTCCTACTGGGCGCCCGAGCCTGGTTCGGGAGGGGTGCGGAGGCGGGCGCCCAAGCTCAGCCAGCCGGGGCCTGCGGGCGGCACCGACGGGGTGGTCACCGCCCCCATGCAGGGGACGATCGTCAAAGTCCAGGTCAAGGCGGGCCAGCCGATCAAGGCGGGCGACTCGATCTGTTTGCTGGAGGCGATGAAGATGGAGAACGAGGTGGTCGCCCCCAACGCCGGCGAGCTCGTCGACCTCCGCGTCGAACCCGGCGACACCGTCACCGCCGGGCAGGTCATCGCCATCATCAAATAGACGCGTTACCTCCGGTAGTTAGGCCCGGATACGGGCCGTAGCGCCTCGAGAAACGATCCGCCGGGCAATGTCACCCACATCCGCGCCCTGTTTCGTCCTAATCAGATGAAGACACCAAAAACATTTCCGCTCACGCTGGCGGTGCTCGCCCTCTTCGTCGCGGCATGCGGCACGGACCTGGGCGCGTCCGAGACGACGACCACGGCGCTGGAAGCTCCTACCACCACCACTGCCGGCGCCACCACCTCGACGGAGCCCACCACCACGACCACCCAGGCCGCCACCACCACCACCGGGGCTTCGACCACCACCACCGCGATGCGAGGCGAGCCCGTCGACCTCGGTCCCCCGAATGGCGCCGAGCTCGGCGTCATCGG
>JAHWLC010000112.1 GCA_019347585.1 Actinomycetota bacterium
CTACATCGTGATCCCGCCCGGCGCCTACACCGATATCGACCTCGAGGGTTTCGTGGGAGACCTGAAGGAGTCCGATCCCGACCTCTTCGGCGCCGAGGTCTTCGACGATCCGGAGGCTGTCCAGGCCTTCGTCATCCCCGAGGACCAGCGCACCGAGTCCCAGCAGCAACTCCTCGACGACCACCACCTGGTGAGCCTGGTCGGCGGGGACACCATCAGGTTCCAGGGGCCTTTCGAGGACATCGGCGAGCACATCATCGGCTCCTAGCGACGGGCCACTAGAGGAGGAGCCCTGCCACCAGGAGGAATCCGCCGAATCCGACGAGATCGGTGATCAGGGTGAGGAAGATCGACGACGCCAGCGCAGGGTCCTGGCCCAGCTGACGCAGGATCAAGGGGATGGCGGTCCCCGAGACGGCGGCGATGACCAGGTTGGAGAGGGCGGCCACCCCCACGATGAGCGCCACCGCAACCGAGGGAGACTCGCTGGAGAACACCCCGCCCTCGAGCAGCAGGTAGGTGACGGCTGCCGATACCAGCGCGAGCAGGACCCCGTTGAGCAGCCCAACCCCGGCCTGGCGGGCGAAGATGCCGGGCACCTGAGGGGTGGGGACGTCGTCGGAGGCGAGGGATCGGATCATCACCGCCAGGCTCTGGTTGCCCCCGTTCCCCCCGAGGAGGGCGATCACCGGCATCAGGGCGGCGAGCACCGGCTCGTCTCCGATGATCCCGGTCTGGTTCTCGATGACGAACGCCACTATCAGAGCCAAGAACAGGTTGAGCACCAGCCAGGGGGCCCTCATCCGGAACGACTCGCCGACCTCGGAGTAAACGGTCTCAGCGACACCGGCGCCGACCGATACCGCGAAGTCCTCGGTTGCCTCGTCCTGCACCGCCTCGATGACCGCATCGGTGGTGACCATCCCGAGCAGTCGGCCGTCCTCCTCGGTCACGGGGATGGCGAGCAGGTGGTAACGCAGGGCGAGCTCGGCCACCTCTTCGCGGTCGGTCATCGCGGTCACCGCAACCGGATCGGGCACCATCACGTCGGCCAGCGGAGACCCGGGACGGCGGAACACCAGATCACGGAAGCTGATCACCCCGGTCAGCACCTGCTCGTCATTCACCACGTACACGTAGGAGAGATCGCCGTAGGTCTCGCTGAGCTGACGGAGCCGTTCGATGGCCTCGTCGGTGGTGAGTCCCATGGGGAGGGAGGCCACATCGGTGGTCATCAACCCTCCGGCGCTGTCGGCGGGATAGGCGAGAAGTTGGCGGACCTCCTGCTCCGCCTGGTCCTCCATCGCGGCGAGCACGTCCTCCAGCATTTCGGAGTCGAGCTCTCCCAGGAGGTCGGCCGCCGCCGCCCCGGGCATCTCGCTGAGGGCGGCGGCCAGGCTCCCCAGCGGCACGTCTTCCACGAGCTCGGCGGCGAGCTCGGGGGCGATCTCTTCCAGGATCTCCGCTGCCTCGGCGGGCTCCAGATCGGAGATGAGCCCGGCGGCGTCGATCTCATCGAGCTGCTCGAGGACGTCGGCGGCGTCGCCGGGAGCCGCCTCGGCGAGGGCGCCCCACTCCTCGGTGTTCGCCTCCAGGTAGTCGGCTACGACCTCGTGGTTGCGGCGAGCCGCGGCGAGCAGGATCCTGGCCAGCTCACGGGGGCTCCGTAGACGCAGCCGCAACGGCTTCCCCGGTCAGGCCTCGTAGGGACGGACCGACTCCACCCTCACCTTGAAGGTCCCCGCCGGGGCCTGATAGGAGACCTCGTCTCCCACCGACGCACCCAGGAGCGCCTTGCCGAGGGGACTCGTAGGCGAGGCGAGGATCATCCCCGGGACCTTGTTCTCCTGAGGGGCGACGAACACCTCGGTCTCGTCGCCATCGGCGTCGACGAACGACACCACGGTGCCCACTTCGACCTTTCCCCCGGTGTCCTCCACCCCCCGCACCTCGGCGGTCTGGATGAGATGCTCCAGATGGCGGATCCGCGCCTCCATCAGTCCCTGGTCGTTCTTGGCCGCGTCGTAATCGGCGTTTTCCCGGAGATCGCCGTGGGAGCGCGCCTCGGCGATGCGCGCCTCGATCTCCCGGCGACCGTCGGTCTTCAGGGTCTCCAGCTCTTCGACCAGCCGGGCATGGGCGGCCGGGGTGAGGAAGGTGGTCTCTTCTGTCATCGAACGCCCGAGGGTAACTGGCTTAGTCTCGGCATCGTGACCGACACCCGACTCACCAGATACAGCCACGGGGCCGGCTGAGCCTGCAAGCTCGGCGCCGCCGAGCTGGCTCAGGTCCTGAGTCCCGTACAAGACCATCCCGCCGCCTCCCATCCCGATCTCAGGGTCGGGTTCGGGACCGGCGACGACGCCGGCGTGTACGCGCTGGGTGATGGACGCGTCCTCATCCAGACCGTCGACATCTTCACCCCCGTCGTCGACTCACCCGGCGACTGGGGCCGGATCGCGGCAGCCAACGCTCTGAGCGACGTCTACGCCATGGCTGGCACTCCCCTGACCGCGCTCCAGTACCTTGCCTGGCCCCGAGACGAGCTCCCTTTTGGGCTCGCCTCCGAAGTGATCGCCGCCGGGATGGACGTGATGGCGCGCGCCGGGTGCACCGTGGTCGGCGGGCACTCGATCGACGGCGAAGAGCCCACCTTTGGGTTTGCCGTCACCGGCCTCGCCGCCGAGTCGAGCGTGGTCACCAACGCCGGCGCCCGCCCCGGCGACGCCCTCGTCCTCACCAAGCCGCTGGGGATGGGGATCATCACCACTGCGATCAAGAGGGGCAAGTGCCCGCCCCAGCTGGAAAGCCGCGCCATCGAGCTGATGACCACCCTCAACGACCTTGCCGGCGCGGCCCTCCTCACCCACGGCGCCACCGCGGCGACCGACATCACGGGGTACGGGCTGCTCGGGCATCTCCAGGAGATCTGCGAGGCCTCCGGGGTGGGAGCGCTCGTGGAGTCGAGCACGGTCCCGGTTCTCGAGGGGGTGTCCGAACTGGCGGCCGCGGGGATCTGGCCCGGAGGTTCGCAACGCAACCTGGAGCACATGACGGGCGTGGTGGAGACGGATCTGGAGGCCGGGGAACTGATGCCCCTCGTCGACGCCCAGACCTCGGGGGGCCTGTTGGTCGCCCTGCCCGGTGGCTCGGTCGCGGGCTATATCGCGGACGTGCCCGGAGCGACCGCGATCGGCTCACTCACTTCGAAAAAGGGCCTGCGGGTGACTTGAATCGATACGGTGACACCAGAGGAACGCCTGGGGAACATCGCCAAGGCCCTCTCCATCCCAACCGCCGAACGGCACATCTTCCTCTGCGCCGACCAGACCAATCCCAAGTGCGCTCCCCGTGACACCACCGGCGCCCTGTGGCGGCACCTCAAGACCAGGCTCAAGGCGCTCGGGCTGAGCTCTTCCCCTCCTCCCTGGTACGGCAAGCCCGAGTCCGAGGCGGAGCCGGTCGAGGCGGGCGGCGGCACCGTCCTGCGCTCCAAGGTCGACTGTCTCCGCATCTGCGAGCAGGGTTGCATCGCCGTCGTGTACCCGGAGGGCACCTGGTACGCCGGCCTCGACATCCCCAAACTCGACCGCATCATCGACGAGCACCTGATCGGAGGTACCCCGGTCGCCGATCTCGTGTTCGCCGTGGGGGAGCTAGGCCGGTGAAGCTGCTGAGGCGCCTGTTCGGTGTGTGGCTCTTGTGGCGTCTCTTCGGGCGCACCCTTCGGCCCCGATTCGCCCCGCCTCAGGAGCATCCGTGGCGTCTCCCGGGGCGGACCGTCTTCGTCGGCGACGAGGAATTCCTGGTCCGGGAGGCCGGGCCGGATGAGGGCGAGACCGTCCTCCTCATCCACGGGCTGGGAGGATCGTCGATCAGCGAGTGGTATCAGGTAGCCCCGAAGCTGGCGACCCAGCGTCGGGTGCTGCTGGTGGACCATCGCAGCCACGGCCTCTCTCCGGTGGTCAATGAGCGCTTCGAGGTCGAGGACGTCGCCGACGACATTGTCGGTGTGCTCGATGCACTAGGGATCGGGCGGGTTGCAGTCGTGGGATACTCGATGGGAGGCGCGGTCGCCCAGACCATCGCCAACCGCCATCCGGGGAGGGTGTCGAAGCTGGTGCTGATCGCCACCTTCGCCACCCATCCCGGCCCGATGGGAGGGCTGCGTCGTATCGGAGCCCTGATCACCCGCGCCTGGGAGCGGCTCACCGGGACGGGCACACCCGAGGTCAGGACTGCCTATCTGCTCCGGATGGGGGCGGTCGAGCGCAGGCACGCCCGCTGGCTGTGGCAAGAGACCCACCGCCGCAACCCCGAGGCGGGCGCCGAGGCCACCCTGGCCCTGCTGAGGTTCGACTGCACCGACTGGGTAGGCCGTCTCCAGGTGGACACGCTGGTGATCATTCCCGCCTCCGACCAGCTGGTTCCTCCCCGCTGGCAATACCGGCTGGCGGGGCTCATCCCCGGCGCCCGCGTGGTCGAGATCCCCGATGCCCGCCACGAGGTGGTGTGGACCCACCCGGGCCGGGTCGCCGAGGCGATCTCGTCATTTCTCGAGTAGCCGCCAGGTGTTGGTCTTCGGGTTGTAGGCGGCGGCGTCGCCGAGGGGGAGGATCCCCGGGGTCCCACACAGGGGCATCCCCCCGAAGATGACGAACTCGGTCCCGGTCCAGGTGCCGCTGTGATCGCAGCGGTCGGAAATAGGAGCCTCGGGTATCAGCTCCCAGGTGTCGGTGTCGGGGTCGTACATGGCGCCGTGCCCGAATACTGCGTCCTCGTCCTCGTCGTGTGCTCCATAGGTGGCGTAGCCGCCCCAGATGATGAGGCGGTCTCCGGTCCACGCCCC
>JAHWLC010000113.1 GCA_019347585.1 Actinomycetota bacterium
CGGGGCACGGGCACGAGGGGCAGTCGAGGGATGCGCGGTGCGAGCAGCGCCGCCACCAGATCGGCGTACCCGGTGATCCCCCGGTACTTGAGATGATGGATCAACTCCCGGGCGGCGCCGGTGTGCTCGAAGGCGGAGACGAGGCGTATCCCGCCGGGGAGGAGCCGCTCGGGGGCGGGGCGCAGTGAGAGCCGGCACCGTTGGCAGAGCGCCGAGCGGTCGACACGGTGGCAGACGAGACAGACCATCCCGAGAAGGTATGAGACGGGTCCGACAGTTAGATATGAGGGGGACGACCCCCCTCAAAACCCCCCGCGACCTCACTTCGTTCGGTCGTTCTGGGGTAGCTAGCGGGGGATCAGGTTCCCTCTTGCCAGCCGCTGAGATAGCTGGCCTGCTCCTCGGTGAGCTTCTCCA
Organism: Actinomycetota bacterium; assembly: GCA_019347585.1. Classification (GTDB taxonomy): domain Bacteria; phylum Actinomycetota; class Acidimicrobiia; order Spongiisociales; family ZC4RG35; genus JAHWLC01. Next base: position 418 of record JAHWLC010000113.1, read on the forward strand.
GGCCCCCGCCCAGCGCCTCCAGCTTGATGGCGGCCACGTGCTCGTCGATCTCGGGAGGCAGGGTGTAGATCCCGGGCTCCAGCTTCCCCTCGTTCGCGATCAGCCATTCGGCGGCGAGCGCCTGGTTGGAGAACGACATGTCCATGACGTCGGCGGGATGGCCTTCGGCGGCGCCGAGGTTGACCAGCCGCCCCTCCGCTGCCACCAGGATGCGCCGCCCGTCGGCGAGGACGTACTCGTCGAGGTTGTCCCGGACGTTGCGCCGCTCCGAAGCGTCGGCGCCCAACGAGGCGAGGTCGATCTCGATGTCGAAGTGCCCGGCGTTGGCGAGGATCACCCCGTCCTTCATCTTCTCGAAGTGCTCCGCCCGGAGGACGTGCTTGTTCCCGGTGACCGTGATGAAGACGTCTCCCTCCTCGGCCGCGTCCGACGCGGTCAGCACCCGGTGCCCGTCCATGGCCGCGGCCAGGGCGCGGATCGGGTCGACCTCGACGACGATCACGTGGGAGCCCATCCCGTCGGCCCGCTTGGCCACGCCCCGACCGCAGTCCCCGTAGCCGACGACCACCACGTTGAGCCCGGCGAGGAGGATGTTGGACGCCCTGATGATCCCGTCGAGAGTGGACTGGCCGGTCCCGTAGTGGTTGTCGAAGAGATGCTTGGTGGCCGAGTCGTTCACCGCCACGACCGGCACCCGCAGCGTGCCGTCCGCGGCCATGGCCCGCAGCCGGATAACCCCGGTGGTGGTCTCCTCGGTGGATCCGATGACCTCTATGTCGCGGCGGTCGGTGTGGAGGACCGTGGCCAGATCGGCCCCGTCGTCCATGGTGACCGCCGGGGCGTGGTCGAGGACTGCGTTGATGTGCTTGTAGTAGGTCTCCGGGTCCTCGCCGCGGATGGCGAACACCGGGATGCCCTCGGCCACCAGGGCCGCGGCGACGTCATCCTGGGTGGAGAGGGGGTTGGAGGCACAGAGCAGGGGCTCGGCGCCACCGTCGCGGAGGGCCAGCATCAGGTTGGCGGTCTCCGCGGTGACATGGAGACACGCCGCGACGACGTGGCCTTTCAGGGGCTTCTCCTTGACGAAGCGCTCCCGGACCGTCCCCAGCACGGTCATCCTCCGGCCCGCCCATTCGACCCGTCGCGCACCCTGCGGGGCGAGGTCGGGATTGGCGATGTCGTAGTTCATTCGTCTTCCTTTGCCAGCAGCTTCTTCAACTTCTCGATGGTGTTCACCGGGACCGGATCGACCCCGGCTTGCTCGGCGAGCAGGAGGGAGACCAGGTCGCCGGTCACGGTAAGGGAGACGAGGCGGGTAAGCGGAAACGTCCCCGAGGAGCCGACCTGGCCCACCCAGGGGACGGCATCCGAGGTGAGGTCGCGGGTGAAGTCGATCCTGGAGGCGACGCGGTCGTGGTCACCGCGGTCGGTGAGGGCGACCACGCCGAGCAGGTCCTTGGTCACCTCGGGCATCGTCTCCCAACTGGTGATCTCGTTGTGGTCGAGCTCGGGGAGGACCGACCACCACGCCGGCATCTTGGCGTTCTCGTTGATCTGCGTCTTCCACCTCTGGGCGACGACTCCGCTGATCGGGCCCCCTCCATAGATGATGGGGATCCTCCCCGACAGGGCGCCGGCGATCTCCTCGGCCTTCTTCCAGGTGTCGCTGCCCTCCTCGACTGCGCGGCCGGCGAACTCGGCGGCCTCCACGAAAGCGAGCCGCTGATCGTCGACGGCATGGGCCCCCTCGAGAACGCGCAGGGCCGCCCCCAGGAGATAGCCGAGCGCGGCGCGGGGCTGGAGCCCGGCGGGCAGGTCGATCTTGGCCCAATCCTCATCCTCGGCCATCTTCCCCAGCCGCCCGCCCGTGGTCACCACCGCCACCGGCAGCCCGGTGTCGCGGGCGGAGACGGTGAAGTCGAGGGTCTCCTCGGTGTTGCCCGAGTAGGAGACCGCCACCACCAGAGGGCGCAGCCGGATCGCCCAGGGCGGGACCGGTCCGTAGCCCTTGTGGACGCTCACCCTGGTGCCGAAGGGCTCGGCGATCGCCGCCGCGTAGTCACCGGAGATCCCCGACCCGCCCATGCCGACGCAGAGCACCTCGGAGTGGGTGCCGATGGAGGGGGCGTCGATCTCGGCCGCCCACCTCAGCTGGGAGGCGAGGCCTTTGATCTGGGTGAGCATGTCACTCATCGGTGGGCGGCTCCGCCTGGTCGATCAGCATTATCGGGATCCCGTCCCGCACCGGGTAGCGGCGCCCGCATTCGGTGCAGACGAGACGAGACGCAGCCTCGTCCTCGCTCAGGTCGGCACGGTCCGCCGGGCAGACCAGGATCCGGGAGAGGGTTTCGTCGAGGAGGGCCATCACTGCCCCTGGAGGTTACGGCGTACTCTCGCCACCAGCTCCGCGACCCGCTCCGAGCTGCCCGCCTCCACGTTCAACCGGAGCAGGGGCTCGGTGTTGGAGGGGCGAAGGTTGAGCCACGAGCCCCCGAGGTCGACGGTGAGGCCGTCGAGATGGTCGATCTCGGCGTCGGGGAAGTCCGCCTCGACCTCGGCCATCGCCGCTGCCTGATCGTCGACCTCGAAGTTGATCTCGCCCGAGGCGGCGTAGCGCTCGACCTCCTTGCGCAGCTGCGACATCGGCTGGCCCGACTCGGAGAGCACTCTCATCAGCACGAGCATCGCCATCATCCCCGAGTCGGCCCGGAAGTTGTCCCGGAAGTAGTAGTGGCCGCTGTGCTCGCCGCCGAAGACGGCGTCGGTGTCGGCCATCACCTGCTTGATGAAGCTGTGCCCCACCCGGGTCCGCACCGGGATCCCCCCGGCCTCGGTGACGATCTCGGGCACGGCGCGGGAGGTGATCAGATTGTGGACCACGGCCGCCCCCGGATAGTCGGCAAGGAGGCTGCGGGCGATCAGCGAAGTCACCGTGCTCCCGCTGAGCGGTTTGGCCTCGTCGTCGAGGAAGAAGGCACGGTCGGCGTCTCCGTCGAAGGCGACTCCGAGGTCGAAGCCGCCCCGCGCCACTAGTGCGGTGAGGTCGGCCAGGTTCTCCGGCACCAGCGGGTCTGCGGGGTGGTTGGGGAAGGTGCCGTCGGGCTCCAGGTAGAGACCCTCCAACTCGGCATCGATCCGGGCGAAGACCCTCTCCACGGCGACACCGGCCATCCCGTTGCCACCGTCGACGGCGACCCGCAGTCTCCCGATCTCCTCGGAGCCGGTGGTGTCGAGCAGGTGGCGCACGTAGTCGTCGACGACGTCCACGGTGGTCACCGACCCGGGCTCCTCGGCGATCTGTTTGGCACCGGACTCGACCTTCTCCCTGATGGTGGCGAGACCGGTCTCGGCCCCGATCGGGACCGCCCCCGCCCGGCACAGCTTGAGCCCGTTGTATCCGGGCGGGTTGTGCGAGGCGGTGATCATGGCGCCGGGCACGCCGCGGGCGCCCGAGAAGTAGTAAACGGCGTCGGTGGGGACCTCCCCGATGTCGAACACGTCGCTCCCCGCTCCGGTTATCCCCCTGACCAGCGCCTCGAAAAAGAGGGGGGAGCTGGGCCGGCAATCCCGGCCGACGGCGATCCTGGGCGCGGCCAGCAGCTCGACCAGGGCGGACCCGACCAACTCGTAGAGCTTCTCGTCGAGTTGCCCGGTGTCGGTGCGCCCCCTTATGTCATACGCCTTGAAGACTGCACCGGGGTCCATGAGATCCGCCGAGTCTAGGGAAGCGGGTTGTCAACGGCCTCTTCCTACACTCGCACGCCTTGGCCGAGACCCTCACCCTGGTGGTTCCCGTCTACAACGAGGCGGATTACGTGCCGGTGGCATTGCCCCGGCTGGTGGCGGCGGTGGAGGAGACCGCGGCCCCTTACCGCATCCTCATCGTGGAGAACGGGTCCAGCGACGGGACCGCGGCCGTGACTCGAGAGCTGGCCGAGGGCCTGGCAGTGGAGGTGATCTCGCTCGAGGAGGCGGACTACGGGGCGGCGATGCGGGCCGGGTTCCTCGCCGCCGAAGGCGAATGGGTGGTGAACCTCGACATCGACTACTTCTCCGCCGACTTCCTCAAGCGGGTGCTCGACCAGCCGGCCACCGTCGATCTGGTCATCGGCTCCAAGAGAGACCCCTCGTCGCGTGACCGCCGGCCCCTGCTCCGCCGCGTCGCCACCCGGGTCTTCAACCTGTTGCTTCGTTTCATCCTCGATTCCAGCGTGACCGACACCCATGGCATGAAGGGCTTCCGCAGGGCCCTGGTCGAGGATCTGGCGCCCAGGGTGGTGAGCACCCGCGACCTCTTCGACACCGAGCTTGTGGTGCGGGCGGAACGGGCCGGGTACCGCATCGTGGAAGTGCCGGTGCAGGTGGTGGAGATGCGGTCAGCCAGGTCTTCGCTGCTGAAGAGGGTGCCGCGGACGATCCTCGGTCTG
>JAHWLC010000114.1 GCA_019347585.1 Actinomycetota bacterium
CGAGCGGACCAGGTCATCCTCGACCACCCCTGAGCAGGCGCCCACGGCGAGCTCGGCCTTCTCCAGGAGACCGGGCCAGTCGTCAGGCATCGACGAAGGCGAGCCTCGCATTCGCCAGGACCACCAGCTCGTCGAGGCTCGAGGCGTCTGGAGCGGGGGCCCTCGCCTCGAGGATCGCCGAAGCGATCACCGCCAGCTGGGAGAAGGCCACGGAGAGACGGCGCTCCAAGTCGGCGCGTGCCGCCTCGGCGAGGTGGGCCTCCCGCGGCCCGAGCGCCTCGTGGCGCCCCTCATCGCCGGAGCCGAGAGCGCGCCGCACCAGTTGTGCCGTCGCCGCATTCCGGTCCCGCGCGGGCATTCCCTCGGTGACGCGGCGGACGTTGGCCAGCCAGCCGTGGACCGCGGTGGCCAGCGTGACCCGCGCCGGCTCGGTGACGGCGCCGCCGATCAGGAAGGGAAGGGCGTCGTCGATTCTCCTCGCCGTGGCCCTCAAGTCGGCCTCGACACGAGAGGAGAGCCGTGCCGCCACCACCTCCAGCCACGAGGCCAGCAGCGGCTCGGGGAGGGCCGGGGGACGAAGCCGGAGCAGACGGCGCAGCCTCCCCCGGCGCGGGGCAGGAGCCTCCAGGTCGTCGATGATGCCGTCGAGCTCGACGCCGGCGGCGGAGGAGATGACGATCGAGTCGATCTGGTCGTGTCGCCGGGAGACGAGCCGGGCCAGCCCGTCGAGGGCTTCGCCCAGCCGGGAGACGTCGCCGAGCAGCGTGGTCGCCACCCTCATCGCGATCGGCCTTCCCTCCACGCCGTCGGCTAACTCGTAGAGACGGCGGGAGAGCTCCCTCACCACTACCGCGGGGATCCGGGCAGACCCCGACCCGGGCCGCTGCTCGGGGATCCTCACGATCTCGGTGTCGATCCCGGCTCGAGCGAGGCGGGAGCCGTAGTCGATGGCCGCCCCCGCCGACGCCGCGGAGAGCCGGTTGAGGACGCTGATCACCGGGCACCCCCTATCGGCGGCGCGCCGCAGCACCTCCCACGGCACCCGGTCGGCATAACGGAGGGCCGAGGTGACGAAGATGACGACGTCGGCGCTGTCGACGAGCGCCTCGGCCATGGCGCGATGGCCCACCGAGGTGGAGTCGATGTCCGGGGTGTCGACGAGCGCCATCCGGGTGAGGATGGGAGTGCGGGCGGTGGCGACGTGACACCTCACTCCGCCCAGGCCCTGGAACCGCTCCGCGTGGGGGGCAGTGGTCACCACGAGCGGGGTCCTGGTCGTCGGGCGCAGCGCCCCGGTCTCGGCGAGGTCCATCCCGATCAGACTGTTGACGAGGGTCGACTTCCCCGACCCCGTGGGCCCGGTGACGACCACCGTCATCGGGCGGTCCGCTTCGGAGAGACGGGGGATCAGATAGCTGCGTATCGCCCGGGCCAGCCGGCCGCGCTCGGCGACGAGCTCATCGGCAAAGATGGCGGCGGCCCGCAGGTCGAGGCCCTCCAGCGCGGAGGCGAGGCGGCTCAGATCCTCGTGGAGCGGGCTTGCCGCGGGCATGGCGTACATGGCCCGATTGTGGCACGGCCCCCGCCCCGGGCCCGGTTATCTGGCCCAGCCGTTCTCGGGACGCTCGAACCAGACATGGACCTGGCCGGTGCCCGTCGCGTTCTCGTAGTCGGAGAACATCTCCCCGCTGGCCACGCAGTCGGCTCCCCCGATCGATCCCAGCATGATCAGGTAGTGGCCGAAGTCCGCTTCGGGACCGTGCTCCATGTATTCGTCCATGGTCTCCACGATGCGCCGATGGTCTCCGGCTCTCATCCACTCCAGCCGCCGCTCGTCGGCGGCACGGGCCTCCGGCGTGATGATGTGCGAGGGGTCCGACGACTCGTGGTGGACCAGCTCCTTGAGCGGCCAGAAGCGATGGCTGAGCCCACCGGAGGCGAGGACCACCACCTCCCGGTCGAGCTGGGAAACCGCCTCGCCGAGAGCGCGGCCCATGGTGACGAAGTCGTCGGGCTCACCGGTCTGCACCACCGACATCGAGACGATCTTCTCGTCCTTGCGCAGGTAGTGGACCAGGTTCACCGATGCGTAGTAGACGGGGAGGTGGTCGTCCTCGGAGGCGTGGGTCGGGGTCCCCATCTCCTCACCGAGCTTGGCGGCGAGCTTGGCCAGCTCCGGGTCGCCGGGGTAGTCGTAGGGGATCTGCGACATCCCGCGGGGGAGCTCGGACGAGGTGAACTTCCCGGACCGCCGGGAGTGGGCGGACAGGATGTGCTCCACCGTCGACTCCCAGTGGGAGTCGATGATGACGATGGTGTCGGCGCGGAGCCGGTCGAGGACCTCGTTGCGCAGCCTTACCAGCCCGGGCACCAGGCTGATCTCCTTCCCGTCGTTCAGCTGGCGACGGGTCTTCTCGTCGAACATGATCGTGGGGGCATGACTGATCAGCCCGGCTCCGACAATCGAGCCCATCTCAGACCTCCGAATCGTTAGGCACCGAACGAAACCCTACCCAGCGGGTCCGTCACCGGCCACGAGGGGGAGGTCGTCGGCGGTGGCGGTGACCAGACGGAGCAGCCGGGCCAGCTCGTGTTTGTCCTCGAGGTCGAGCCGCTCGGTCAGAGTCGTCTCGAACCGGTTGAACTCGGGGAACACCTCCTCGATCGTCTCCACGCCTTCCTCGGTGAGCGAGACGACGACCTTCCTCCCGTCTTCGGGATGACGGGACCGGGTGACCAGCCCCGATGCCTCCAGGGTCAGCAACATCCCGGAGAGGGTGCCTTTGGCCAGGCCACAGTCGCCGGCGAGCTCGCCTGTCTCCCGATCTCCCCAGACCCAGAGGACGAAGAGGATGGTGAACCCGCCCCAGCTGAGACCGGCGGGGGCGAGCACGTCGCGTTCCATGCGATTGCGGATCGCGTTGGCGGCGCGGTAGATGTTGGACACGGCGAGCAGGGAGTCGAAGTCGAGCGGCCTCTCCCCGAGGGCGGACCGGATGTCCCGCTCCGCCTCCAGGACCACCTCGGGGTCATGGTCACTGAGCGGGCGGGGCATCGGCCTTGGGGGTCATGGAGGGTCCGAGTTTATCCTTCACCCATGCCTTCCCCCCGAGCCGAGGTCTCCGATGTGGCGGTTTCGCCCGACCACTTCATCGGTGGCAAGCGGGTGCCGTCCACCGAGACTTTCGAGGTCCGCTCCCCGCTCGACTGGGACTGGAAGCTGGCCGATGTCGCCCGTGGCGACGCCCTGACCGCCGACGCCGCGGTCAGCGCGGCGTCGGCCGCCTTCCCCGGGTGGGCGGAACAGGGGCCCCGGCGGCGGGCCGAGCACCTCCACCGGCTCGCCGGCCTCATCGACGACAACATCGAGGAGATCGCCGTCGTGGAGTGCGCGGACATGGCGATGCTCCTGGAGAGCCTGCAAGCCCGGGTCGTCCATCGCGGGGCGGAGAACTTCAGGAACTACGCCGATCTCGCCGCCGGGCACCGGGGCCGCCGCTGGTCCTCGAAGGGGACCGAGAACGAGGTGCAGCGGATGCCGGCAGGCCCCGCTGTGATCATCACGCCCTGGAACGCCCCCTGGCTCCTCTCCACCTGGAAGATCGCCCCGGCGCTTGCCGCGGGAAACACCGTCATCCTCAAGCCCGCCGAGTGGGCCCCCCTCTCCGCCTCGCTCCTCGCCGACCTCGCCGCCGAGGCCGGCCTTCCCCCCGGCGTCCTCAACATCGTCCAGGGCATCGGCGACGAGGTGGGGGCGGCCTTGGTCTCCGACCGCAGGGTGCGCCGCATCTCCTTCACCGGCTCGCCGGAGACCGCCCGCCACATCGGGGTGGCCGCGGCCCGCAATATCGTCCCCTTCACCGCCGAGCTCGGGGGCAAGGGGCCGTTCCTGGTCTTCGCCGACGCCGATCTCGACGCCGCGGCCAAGAAGGCGGCCGGCCAATACGACGACTCGGGCCAGGTGTGCCTGGCCGGCACCCGGCTCCTCGTCGAGGAGTCGATCTCGGGGGAGTTCCTCGACCTGTTCCACCGCTACACCGACAAGCAGGTCCTCGGCGACAGCCGCAGCCCGTCGACCACGATCTCGCCCCTGATCCACCCCGACCACCTGCGAAGGGTGGAGGGGTTCGTGGAGCGGGCCCGGGACCACGGCGACGAGATCGTGCGGGGCGGCCGCCGCTGGAAGGATGACGGTCTCTGGTACGAGCCCACCCTGATCGCACCGAAGTCCAACGACTCCGAGGTGGTCCAGCGCGAGGTGTTCGGGCCGGTGCTCACCTATCAGACCTTCGCCGACGAGGACGAGGGGGTCCGGCTGGCCAACTCGACCCAATACGGGCTGTCCGCCATCGTCTACACCGGGTCCGAGGAGAGGGCGCAGCGGGTGGGCTCGGCGATTCGGGCCGGCACCGTCTGGGTCAACACCTTCCTGGTCCGGGATCTGACCGCTCCGTTCGGCGGGTGCCGCATCTCCGGCATCGGCAGGGAGGGCGGCGACTACGCCCTCGACTTCCACTCCGATCTGAAGACGCTCCAGATCAGCCAGGGGACCACGGGCTAGATAGAGGTGTCAAGCGCCTGCCACTGGCTTCGGAAGAGGCGTTCAAGGTTTGCCGACTATCTGATCGACCGGCGCGTAGTCGTCGGTCAGCACAATGGCGTTGCCGATGAACCGTTCCAGTTCGGCGCCCTCGATGCCTGACTCGCTGCTTCCACGCGAGCGGGCCGCCGTCTCGACCCCGAGGACATCGAGAGGGCTTCCCGACGCCACCAGCACGAAATTCCCACCTGCCCGGCCCGAGAGATAGCTCGGTGGAGCGAACAGGGCGACATGGTCGAAC
>JAHWLC010000115.1 GCA_019347585.1 Actinomycetota bacterium
ACTCGAAGCCCGATGCCACCTCGCGGACGTCGTCCTTGAAGCGCTTCAGCGAGGAGATGACCCCGTCATGGACCACAACGCCGTTGCGGAGGAGCCTGGCCTTGGCGCCGCGCTGGACCACCCCTTCCACGACATAGCACCCGGCAACGGTGCCGGCACGGGGCACCCTGAACAGGGCGCGCACCTCGGCGGTGCCCAGCACCACCTCCTCCTCATCGGGGGCCAGCTGGCCCACCAGGAGCAGCTCGATCTCGTCGAGGAGCTCGTAGATCACGCCATAGGTGCGGATCTCGACGCCGGCCTCCTCGGCGGCCTTGCGCGCCTTGGGCTCGGGGCGGACGTTGAAGCCGACGATGACCGACTCGGTGACCTCGGCCAGGGTGACGTCGTTCTCGCTGACGCCTCCCACCGCGGTGTGGATGATCTGGATCTTGCCGCCCTCGCGCTCGATCTTGCCTATGGACTCCCGGAGAGCCTCCAATGAACCCTGGGCGTCGGCCTTGACGATGACGTTGAGGGTGGCGTCCTCGCTGCGGAGCTGGTCGAGAAGACCCTCGAGACGCTCCCGGGCGCTCGGCGCCACATGGGCTTCCAGCTTGTCCTCCTCCTGCCGCTCGGCGGCGAGGTCGCGGGCATCCCTGTCGCTCTCCATCACCCGGAAGAAGTCCCCGGCGGTGGGGACGCCGTTCCAACCCATGATCTGCACCGGCGTCGCCGGACCGGCGGACTTGATCCGCCCGCCTTGGTCGTCGAGCAGGGCGCGCACCCGTCCCGCGACCGAGCCGGCGACGAAGGGATCGCCCTCCTCGAGCGTGCCCCGCTGGATGATCACGGTGGCCACGGGGCCCCGGCCCTTCTCCAGCTGGGCCTCCACGACCACCCCGCTCGCCATCGGCTCGGGGTTGGCCTTGAAATCCTCGAGCTGGGCGATGAGGTCGATCACCTCGAGCAGGTCGTCGAGCCCCCGACCGGTGACGGCGGAGAGCTCCACGCCCGGCACGTCACCACCCAGGTCCTCGGTGACGATCCCGTGGTTGGTGAGCTCGGTGCGCACCCGCAGGGGGTCGGCGGCGGGCAGGTCCATCTTGTTGATGGCGACGATCATCTTCACTCCCGCGGCCTTGGCATGGGAGATCGCCTCCACGGTCTGGGGCATCACGCCGTCGTCGGCGGCGACCACGAGCACCACGATGTCGGTGATGTTGGCCCCTCGGGCGCGCAGCGCGGTGAACGCCTCGTGCCCGGGGGTGTCGATGAAGGTGATCTTGCGTTCGTTGACCTCCACCTGATAGGCCCCGATGTGCTGGGTGATCCCGCCCTGCTCCTCATCGACCACGTGGGCCTGGCGGATCTTGTCGAGGAGAGTGGTCTTGCCATGGTCGACATGGCCCATCACGGTCACCACCGGGGGCCGCGACACCAGGTCCTCGTCGGCATCCTCGAACGTGGGCTGTGGGGCGACCACCGGGGGCGCCTCCGCCTCCTCGATCTCCACGATGTAGCCGAATCCCTCGGCGATCTCGTCGATGAGCTCGGGGGGCATCGCCTGGTTGGCTCCCGCCGGGATCCCCCGCTCGAGCAGGGCCTTGACCACCTCGCCGGTGGCCTGTCCGATCGCGTTGGCGAAATCGGCGACACTCGCTCCCTCGTCGACGTAGGCGATATCGACGTCGGCGGCGGGAACAGGAGTCTCGGGCTCCTTCACAGCTGCAGGCTCCGCCGTCTCCGGCTCTTCCGCCACGACCGCCTCCGCCGCTTCGGGCTCGGCCGCCTCCTCGAAGACCTCGGCCTCTGTCTCACCGTCGGGGCTGAAGGCGAGACGGAGAAGCTCGGCACCCTCGTCGCTGAGCCCCGAGGATGCTGTGCTCACGTCGAGGCCGAGCTCCTCGGCCTGCTCCAGGACCTCCTTCGACTCGAGTCCGAGCTCACGGGCAAGCTCGTAGACCCTCATTCAGACTCCCCCTCCTCGACCGGCTCCTTGATGACATCCTCGTCGTCGGGCATGGGCTCCCCGACGGAGTCGGCCGGACCCGGCTCCTCGCTGGGTTCCGACTCCTCGCTCACCTCGGCGTCTTCGGACGCCGCCTCCTCAGGCGGCCCCTCCTCTTCGGCTGCCGCCGCCGGCTCCTCGGCTACTTCGGGCTCGGGCTCAGGCTCCGGCTCGGGCTCGGGGGGCGCATCCGAGCGGATGTCGACCTTGTACCCGGAGAGGCGGGCGGCGAGACGGGCGTTCTGGCCCTCCTTGCCGATGGCGAGGGAGAGCTGGTGCTCGGAGACGACCACGTCGGCGGTCTTCTCCTCTTCGTCGATGTTCACTTCCTTGACCTTGGCCGGGCCCAGGGCCTCTGCGATGAATTGCCCGACGTCGTCGCGCCACTGGACCACGTCGACCTTCTCGCCGCGGAGCTCGTTCACGACCTGACGCACCCTCGACCCTCGGGCGCCGACACAAGCACCCTTGGGGTCGACGTTTAGATCATGGGAGATCACCGCGATCTTGGTGCGGTGTCCCGGCTCGCGGGCGATGCCCACGATCTCCACCGTGGCGTCGGTCAGCTCGGGGACCTCGAGCTCGAGGAGCCGACGCACCAGGTCGGGATGGCTTCGGGAGACCACGATCTGGGCCCCCTTCAGCTCGTTGCGCACCTCGATGATGAGGGCCTTGATCCGGTTGCCCCGCTCCAGACGCTCGAACGGGATCCGCTCCGAGCCGGGGAGGATGGCCTCGGCGTCGCCGAGGTCGAGTATGACCGAGCGATAGTCGACCTGCTGGACGATGCCGGTGACGAGATCGCCCTCCCGTCCCTCGTACATCTCATAGACCTTCTCCCGCTTCGCCTCCCGAAGCTTGAACTGCATGACCTGCTTGAAGGATTGGGCGGCGATACGGCCGAAGTCCTCGCCCTCGGGGGTGTCCTCCCACTCCTTGATCACGTTGCCGTCCTCATCGAGCTCCTGGGCGTACACCATCACCTCGCCGGAGTCGGGGTCGATGGTGACCCGGGCCTCCTCTGCCGCGCCCGGGCTTCGCTTGTAGGCGGCGACGAGGGCGTTGGCGAAGGCGTCGAGGATCGCCTCGACCTCGACCCCCCGCTCTCTGGCGAGGACCTCGATCGCCTCCATCATCGTGTCCAGCTGCATGCTTCTCCTCAGTGCCCCGGCTTGGAGGCCTTCTCCCAGCGGTAAACGGTGCGGGCGCTGATCACGTCTCCGTAGTCGACGACGAACTTGCCTTCGCTCCCCTCCACCGTGAACGAGCTCTCCCCGGCGTGGACGATGCTGCCCCGCAGGGTCCTCTTGGCATCGCCCTGCTTCACCTGAGCCACCACCTCGCGGCCCGTGGACTTCATGAACTGGGGAGGGCGGCGCAGCTTTCGCTCTAGACCGGGTGAACTGACCTCGAGCTGATAGGAGCCCTCGAGATCGGTCTCGTTGTCGAGGAGACGGGAAAGGCCGCGTGAGACGTCGGCGAGCCGGCCGATGTCCACCCCCTCGCCGTCGACGATGACCCGCAGGACGCGGCCTCGGCCATGCCCGGAGAGCTCGAGGTCGTCGAGCTCGAGCCGCTCCGCGGCGAGATAGGGCTCCACGAGCTCCCAAATCTCCGCCACCTGCGTCGTTTTCTGATCCAATATGTCACTCCACAACAAACCAGGTGGGTGCCCAAGGCGCCCACCTGACTCAAAAAGCGTCCCTGTTGTCAGCTCGGGATTATAAGGAGATTCACCGGCCTCAGGTAAATGCGGCCTGAGCCCGATGTCTTCCTCGATGACCGGCTCGGGCGGCGCCGCGGCCGACGCTCGGGCCTGGCGCGCCATGGGCCGATCAGGGGCGGCGGGACACCAGGGTCGGCGAGACGATCCCTGTGATCACCGCGACCAGACCGGTGATGGCGTAGAACCAGCCTCCGGATCGGCCCAGCCCGAGAGCGCCGTCGAAAGCCGCCGGCTCGATGACGACGATCAGGCCGAAGGCGAGCACCGCGATGCCGAGCGAGATGATCCCGGGCTGCACATCGAAGGGCATGCCCGCCTGGGCCAGGAAGAGCAGGCCCACCCCGAGGGTGATCATCGCCATGAGCGGCGTGTGCCCGATCCCGAAGACACTGGTGGTCTCGGCTGTCAGCGAGCTGGTGGGAATGAGGCGGGCCAGGGCGACGCCGCCCATCACCGTCAGCAGCAGGCCGATGATGCCCGCTACGGGCTGAGCCGGACTCCAAGAACGCCAGTATCCGGTGGTGCCGCCACGCTCCACGACGACCTCCGTCTCCGTGTGAGGGTCGGTCATTCGGCTCTCCTCCTTGCTCCGAGAGCGGGAAGGCTCGTCGCCGTCGATTATACGGCGGGCAAATCGCCTCGTCCCGTATCATCTCACCTCCGTCCCCATCATCGCTCATGACCCCCATTCCCCGTCATCTCCTCCCCGAGACGGCTGGTGTCGATGCGTCCGGTCATCTCACCATCGGAGGGGTGAATACCATCGAGCTCGCCCTGGCTCATGGCACCCCGCTCGTCGTCTACGACGAGACCCATTTGCGCAACCGGTGCCGGGAAGCGGTCCACGCTTTCGGCGACGGGGCCAGCTATGCGACCAAGGCATTCCTCTGTCGGGCGATGGCCCGCCTCGCCCATCAGGAGGGCCTGAGTCTCGACGTCGCCACCGGCGGCGAGCTCCACGTCGCCCGTGCCGCCGGGGTCCCCGCGGAGCGAATGATCTTCCACGGCAACAACAAGAGCAGCAACGAGCTGAGGATCGCCCTCCAGGAAGGGGTGGGGCTGGTGGTGGTGGACTCGTTCGACGAGATGGATCGGATCGAGGA
>JAHWLC010000116.1 GCA_019347585.1 Actinomycetota bacterium
AGCGCGGCGCCGAGGGAAGCCACGAACACGAAGGGCCAGAACGGCCAGTCCCGGACCGGGGTCTCCGCCCCTGAAGCGAGGTTGCGCAGACCGAAGTGATAGAGCTGGAACGAGATCAGGGCGACGATCACGATGGTGAGCAGGTCGGAGATGATGTCGAGGAAGAACTTGGCCCTCTTTCCGACGCGCTCGTAGACGAGGTCGATGGTGATGTGGTCGCCCATGTCCTCGGAGTGGGCCAACGCCAGGTAGACCACCACGACGAGGGCGAGTGAGGTGATCTCCACGGTGCCGGCCACCGGCCGGCTGAAGGCGCTGCGGCCGATGATGTCGGCGACGGTCAGGAAGAGGAACCCGAGCAGGGCCACGCCGGCCACATGATGCATGATCCCGTTGAACCGGCGGTATGTCGTAATCCACCGCGGCACCGGGCGCACCTGGGGCTGTGCCGGGGCGTCGTCAGTTCCCTGTGTCTCCAGACAGATCTCCTTCACCGGGCCGGGGAACGCAGGCCCCGGACATACGAGGTGGCGGGAGCCATGAGGCCCCCGCCACTTCCACTGCAATCGTCAGCCGGAGTGCTCGGCCTTGATCTCCTGCATCCGGTCGAACATCTCCTGGGCGGGCACGCCCCGACCTTCCATCTCGGCGATCCACTCCTCGGTCACCTGCTGGCCGACCTCGTGCCAGCGGGCCAGCTCGTCAGGGGGCAGTTCGTAGATCTCGATGCCCTCGTCGACCGCCTTCTGGGAGATGGCGGCGTAGGCGTCGTCATAGGTCACGGAGGCAGCCATGGAGAACTCCCTTCCCGCATCGAGGAGTACCTGTTGGGTGTCCGGAGTCAGCGAGTTCCAGGTGTCGAGGTTCATCACCAGGTACTGGGCGGCCACGTAGCAGTCGCACTGGGTCCCGTAGTTCAGCTCCGGGTAGAGCTGGAAGCTCTCCAGGCCGGACACCGCGATGGAGAGACCGTCGATGACGCCGGTGCTCAGCGACTCGAAGATCTCAGGGGCCGGCATTCCCACGGAGCTGGCCCCCATGGCCTCCATGACCTCCCCCATGATCGGGGTGGGGAAGCGCATGGTGAGGCCCTGCATGTCCTCCATCGTCTGCACCTGGGTGTCCTTGGTCCAGATGTCTCCTATGTCGTGGGTCCACAGCCCGAGGAGCTGGACGTCGCTGTACTCCTCCTGCAGGGCGGGGAACTCGTCGTAGAGAGCCCACAGCGTCTGGGTCGCCTGCTCGGCCGACGTGAACTGGAAGGGCTGCTCGACGATCTCCGTGACGGGGAAGACACCGGCGTGATAGCCCTGGAGGGCCCAGCCCATCTCCTGACCACCGGCCACGGTGTTCTCAAACGTCGCGGGTGGGGGAGCCAGTGCGCCACCGGGCTGGAACTCTATGGTCACCGTCCCGTTGGTCCGCTCATTGACCGCGGCGGCGAACGGCTCGAGAGCGTTCACCTGGATTGGGTGCTGTGCCGGGAAGGGATGACCCAGGTTCAGCGTGACCGGGTCGCCGAAGTCCATCTCCTCGGCCGCGCTCGTCGTAGTGGCGTCGTCCTCTGCCTCGGTGGTCGCCGCGGCATCCTCCGCCTCAGTGGTGGTGGCCGCGTCTTCTGCTCCGGTCGTCTCCGTCGTGTCCTGAGTGGCGCATGACGCCGCGATGAGCGCCAGTAGCGCTACCAGGGCAATCAGACGCCAGAAACTGGTTCTCATCTTCACGTTTTTTTCCTCCGTTGGGGATGATCGCGAGATCGCGCCTTCGAGCGATCTTATCCGGAACACCACATTGATGTCCGGCGCGAGATCAGCTGCAGGAGGCTCAATCGCCGCGTTGGGCCGCGTCCTCGAGGGCAGTCCACACACGGTGCGGCCGCAGCGGCATGTCCAGATGGGAGACACCCAAGGGGCGTAATGCGTCGAGCGCGGCGTTGACGATCGCCGGCGGCGCCCCGATGCAGCCGGCCTCACCGGTCCCCTTCACCCCGAGCGGATTGGAAGGGGCCGGCGTGACCGTGCGTCGGGTGGTGAAGGAGGGGACGTCGCCTGCTCCGGGCACCAGGTAGTCCATGAAGCTGGACGTCAGCGGGTCGCCGGTGTCGGTGTACTCGATGCCCTCGAACAGGGCCTGGCCCACTCCCTGGGCCAGGGCTCCATGGACCTGGCCCTCCACGACCATCGGGTTGAGCACGTTTCCGCAATCGTCGACGGCCACGTAGTCGAGCACGGTCACCACACCAGTCTCACGCTCGACCTCGACCACGGCGACGTGGATGCCGTAGGGGAAGGTCTGGGTGCCGGGGACGAACATTTCCGACATCTCGAGCTCGAGGCCGGCCTCCCGGCTGCGCTCGACCACTTCGGCCAGGGTCACCGAAGAGCCTGGGTCGCCGACCACTTCGACCCGGCCCCGGTTCAGCCGCAAGTCGGGCACCGCCGCCTCGAGCATCCCGGCGGCCAGCTCTTTGACCCGCTCGGCCACCGCGTCGGCCATGCGGAACACCGCCGAGGCCCCCGCCTGCGCCGACCGGCTGCCATAGGTGCCCACTCCCGCGGCGACCGGCCCGGTGTCGCCCGCCGTCACCGAGACGTCCTCCGGGTCGACACCGAAGACCTCGGCCACGGTCTGGGTCCAAACGGTGCGATGGCCCTGGCCCGCCGGAGTGGAGCCGGTTGCAACCTCGATCCGCCCTCCCTCACTCATCTGCACCATCCCGAACTCCCCGGAATCCGCCGCACCTCCCGCCCGCTCGATGAAAGCGCCGATCCCGACTCCGATCGGGTCGGCCCCGGTGTCCAGGCGCTCCCGCTGGCGAGCACGCACCTCCTCGATTCCCACTGTCGCCAGCGCGAGTTGGAGGGCCGCCGGGTAGTCGCCGCTGTCGTAAGTCGCTCCGTTGACGGTGTTGTACGGCAGATTGCCGGCCTCGATGAGATTGACCGCCCTCACCTGCGCCGGGTCCACGCCGGCCGCCCAGGCGAAGGCGTCGACTGCCCTCTCGATGGCGTAGGCCGCCTCGGGTCGTCCCGCGCCCCGGTACGACCCCACGGGTGCCTGGTTGGTGACCACCGTCTGCGAGCCGACCAGGACCTCGTCGATCTCGTAGAGGCCCTGGGCGACGAAGCGAGCGAGGTCGGGCATGAGGGCGCCGCTGCGCGGATAGGCTCCAGCATCGGCCAGGATCTCGATCCGCGCCCGCCGGATGTTCCCGTCTTCCTCGCCCTCCAGAGTCACCTGGTGGATCATGGAGCGGCCATGGGTGCCGTTGGCGAAATGCTCCCTCCTCGTCTCCTCCCAGACGACTGGTCGGCCGGTTCGCCTCGCCAGTTCCGCCACCACGACGTACTCGGGAAATAGACCCCCCTTGAACCCGAAACCTCCACCCACGTCCGGCACCACGACTCTGAGCCGGTTGGTGTCGATCCCGAGCTGGGCCGCCAGCTGATCGCGCAGCAGGTGGGGCGCCTGGTGGCCGCAGGTGACGATGAGCCCGTCCAGGCCCGACGGCTCGACGCGAATCGCCAGCCCCTCGATCGGGGCCGGGGCGAGACGCTGATTCCTCACCTTGACCACGGCGCTGACCGGATATGACTCCCCTCCCGGGGAGCGCGGCTCCACCCTGGCCACCAGATTCCCCCCCTCGAAGAGGGCAGGACCGTCCTCGGCTCGCTCCGGATCGATGAGGACCGGGAGCGGCTCGATGTCGACCCAGATTCGCTCGGTGGCGTCGGTGGCCTGAGCCGCCGTCTCCGCGGCCACGACCACGATGGGCTCACCCACATACCGGACCTTGTCCCGGGCGAGCAGCGGCCTGCTCATCCTCTCCCGGGCCGCTCCGGGCGGGCCGGGAATGGGCTCCAGGCCGAGATCTTCTTCCGTGGCGACTATCCCAACGCCAGGCGTGGCCGCCGCCCCGCCCAGGTCTACCCCCGTGATGTCGCCATGGGCGATGGGGCTGCGGTGGAAGCGGGCATGAAGGTCCTCGTCGGTGATCCGATCGCCCACATAACTCCCCGCCCCTGTGATCAACGGCCAATCTTCCAGGCGCCGCATCGAGGTGCCGAGCAAACGGGAGCGGCCCGGATCCCAGATAGCTGATGATTCCACTCTGCCGTCGACTCTAAGGGGGAAGGTCCGGGGAGACGCCTGATTGGGTAGCGTCGGCGGGTGTCGCTCGCAGGGAAGTCGGTGGTGGTGACCGGGGCCGCCTCCGGCATCGGCAGGGAGGCCGCCAGGCGCCTGGCAGAGGAGGGAGCCGAGGTGATCGCAGTGGATATACGCCCCACCGGCTTCCCACGACACTATTCGGCCGACCTGTCCCGTCCCGAGCAGATCGACCGCCTGGTGGACGACCTCCCGGCGGGGATCGATGGTCTCTGCAATGTGGCCGGGGTCGCACCCTCCTCCCCTCCCTGGCTGGTGCTGGCGGTGAACGCCAAGGGCCTGCAACGCCTCACCGTGGGTCTGGTCCCCAAAATGTCCGACGATGGATCGATCGTGAATGTGGCCTCGTCGGCGGGAATGGGATGGGCCGATTCCGTCAAACAGATCAGGGAGTTCGACGCGACACCTTTCGAGCGGGAGCACCTGGAGCGCTTCGCCTCTGACCACGAGATGACTGAGGGGGGCCGGAGCTACTCGTTCTCGAAGGAGGTGGTGATCGCCTGGACGATGAGACAGCGATGGGCATGGCGTGACCGGCGGATTCGAATGAACGCGATCAGCCCGGGGCCGGTGGACACCCCGATACTCCCCGATTTCATCGCCACGCTGAGGCGT
>JAHWLC010000117.1 GCA_019347585.1 Actinomycetota bacterium
GGCTGTACCAGCCGCAGAAGACTGCAGGTCCACCATCTCAATGGGTGGGCCCAAGGCGGGGAGACCAACCCCGAAGACCTGGTGGTGCTCTGTTGGTTCCACCACCAGGTGATCATCCACCAGCGAGGATTCGGCATCTACCGGCACCCCGACCATGGGAGGATCCGGTTCCGGGCTCCCGACACACCCGCCCGGCCCCCACCCATCTGAGCTGGGGGTGGCCCGCCCCGAACAGGACGGGCCATCCCAGGCAAGACAAGAAAAGCCCCCGAACAACAAGACCCAGCCCACCTTTAGGCGGAAAAACAACCCCTCCGCCCTAAAGCCATGCCTACACGCTGGCGGGCTGGGCAGCGAGGACTTCTTCGAGCTCTTCCTCGGTCATCAGCACGTCCCGGGCCTTGCTCCCCACCGACGGCCCGACCACCCCCATGCGCTCCAGCGAGTCCATGACCCGGCCCGCCCGGGCGAACCCGATGCGGAGCTTGCGCTGCAGCATCGAGGTGGAACCGAGCTGAGAGCGGACCACCATCTCCATAGCCTCCCTGATCAGCTCGGCGTCCTCGTCGTCCTCTTCCTCCGCCGCCTTCGCCGCGGCGACCGCAGCGGCCACCTCGAGGACTTCCTTGTCCTGGTAGCGGGCCTCCCGCTGCTTCCTCACCCAGTCGACCACGGCGTGGACCTCGGATTCGCGGACGAAGGCACCCTGGATCCGCTGTGGCCGGGGCTCGGTGGCGGTCACCACCAGCATGTCGCCCATCCCCACCAGCTTCTCGGCCCCGGCGCCATCGAGGATGACCCGGCTGTCGGTCTGCGAGGCGACGCTGAAGGCGAGCCGGCTGGGGACATTGGCCTTGATCACCCCGGTGATCACGTCGACGGACGGGCGCTGGGTTGCGATGACCAGGTGGATGCCCACCGCCCTCGCCATCTGGGCGATGCGGACGATCGACTCCTCCACCTCCCGCCCGGCCACCATCATCAGATCGTTGAGCTCGTCGATGATCACCACCACGTAGGGGAAGCGATCGAAGCCGTCACGGTCGAGGTCACCGGCCTCCCACTTCTCCCGGTACCCCTCGATGTCCCGGACCTTGGCGTCGGCGAGCAGGTCGTAGCGCCGGTCCATCTCGGCCACCGCCCACTTCAGGGCCTCGTTGGCCTTCTTCGGATTGGTGATCACCCGGGTGAGCAGGTGGGGCACCCCGTTGTACTGGCCCAGCTCGACCCGCTTCGGGTCGACCATGATCAGCCGAACGTCGTCCGGGTGGGTCCGCATCAGCAGCGAGGTGACGATGGCGTTGATGCACGACGACTTCCCGGCGCCGGTGGCTCCGGCGATGAGGACATGGGGCAGTTCCGACAGGTTGAGCAGCTTGGGCTGGCCGGAGATGTCCATCCCCAGGCCGACGGTGAGAGGGCCGGCGGGCATTGCCGCCTCGGCGCTGCTCAGGATGTCGCCCAGCGAGACGAGACGCCGCTTGGCATTGGGCACCTCGACCCCGATCGCGGACTTGCCGGGGATGGGGACGAGGAGACGGACGTCGGGCGTGGCGAGGGCGTAAGCGAGGTCGTGGGAGAGGTTCGAGACCCGGTTCACCTTGACTCCCGGCGCCAGCTCGATCTCGTAGCGGGTGACGGTGGGGCCGGGCACGATCTTGGTGAGGGTGGCGTCCACGCCATGCTGGAGCAGGGTGTCTTCGAGCTGGCGGGCGGTCTCCTCCAGCGACCGACGGTTGACCTCCCCCCCGGTCCCGTCGTCGAG
Source organism: Actinomycetota bacterium (assembly GCA_019347585.1). GTDB lineage: Bacteria > Actinomycetota > Acidimicrobiia > Spongiisociales > ZC4RG35 > JAHWLC01. The sequence goes on from JAHWLC010000117.1 coordinate 1,766, forward strand.
AAGCGACAGGGGAGGCAGCTGGTACGCCGACTTGGTGAGATCGACCACGGCCACCGGAGCGGGGGCCTTCTCCACGGGCGCTGGTGGCGCCGGCTCAGGTTGGGGCTTTGGCTTCTTCATCTTCTGATGCTTGCCCCGGGGTTTGGCGAGCGGGGCCTCCAGGACCACCGACCGGGTCTCGATGCGCTCGCCGTCCATGAACGCCGACCGCGCCATCCGCCTCGCCTCGCGCCACATGTCGGCGAACCCGAGTGAGAGCTCGCGCACCGAGGTCCTGGTCATGATGAGCACCCCGGTGCCGACGGTGGCGGCAAGGACGACGAAGGAGCCCCAGATCCCGAGGATGCGTCGCAGCGGGAAGGCGATGACGGCGCCCACCGCTCCCCCCCGCTCCTGGACGAGCTCGAGGTTGGGGCGCAGCGAGACCGCCCCGGTGAGCAGGTGGAACAGGGCAAGCGTCCCGATGAAGGTGGTCACGCCGCCGATGACGATGCGCCGTGCCCCGTCGTTGGGCTTGCCCAGGATGAGGGCGACACCGATGGAGGCGAGGACCACTGGCACCGCATAGCGCCAGATCCCGAAGAGGAACCGCGAGCCCTTGTCGAAGCCGTCGCCAACCGGACCGGCGAGGTCGAAGAAGGCAAGGACGATGAGGAGGGAGAGCACCACGAGCACCAGGCCCCAGACATCGTCGGCCTGACGGCCGAGGTTGGCTCGGGTGCTGTCGCGAATGGCAGCCAGGCTCTGCTTGATCGCGCCGGCAGGCGAAGTCTTCTTCTTCGCCGGCTTCTTCTTGGCTGAGGACACCCGTCTCCGCCCGGAGCCCGTCCGGGTGGATGTCCGCTTTGGCATGTAGCGGAGACAATACCCCCTGGTCAGCCAAACCACGGTGCAATCGGTGCCCGCCCCGGGCGGAGCCGGGCGCTACAGCTCGATGACCACCGGGAGGACGACGGGTCGCCGAGCGGTCTCGGCTCGGATGATCTGCCCGGCGGCGTGACGCACCGTCTTCTGCAGCTCGTTGAGGTCGGCACGGCCCGAGTCGTGCTCCTCGATGGCTGAGCGCACCGCTTCGGCCGCCTTCTCCAGCACCGCGCTCGGGTCGTCCATTACCCCATGGCTGTCGAGGTCGGGGCCGTAGACGATGGCCCCGTTGTTGTGGTCGATGCCCACGGTCACCACCACGACCCCCTCGTCGGCCAGATGAGACCGGTCACGGAGCACTCCTGCCTGGACGTCACCGAACGCCGAGCCGTCCAGGTAGACGTATCCGGCGGGCACGGCACCCCGCTCCACGATGGTCTTCTTCCCGTCCAGGATGATGCGGTCGCCGTCTTCGAGCACCTCGACCTCCTTCACCCCCATGAGACGGGCCAGCTCGCCATGGGCGTGGAGATGCCGATACTCGCCATGCACCGGCACCATCGCCTGGGGGCGGACCACGTTGAGAAACGTGGCCAGCTCCTCACGGCGGGCGTGGCCCGAGACGTGGACATGTGCGTTCCGCCCGTGCACCACCGTGGCCCCGCGCCGGATCAGGTTGGAGATCACCTTGGAGACCGCGGTCTCGTTCCCCGGTATGGGCTTGGCGGAGATGAGGACGGTATCGCCCTGGTGAAGCTCGACGAACTTGTGACGGCCCTGAGACATGAGGGAGAGAGCGGCGAAGGGCTCGCCCTGGCTGCCGGTGGTGATCATGAGCTGGCGATCCTCGGGAAAGTTGGAGAGCTCCTTGATGTCGACCACAGACTTGGCAGGGACGTCCAGCACCCCCGCATCCGTGGCCACGGTCGTGTTGCGGTGCATCGAGCGTCCGAAGAAGGCGATCTTGCGGCCGGCCTTGACCCCGGCGTCGGCGATCTGCTGGATGCGATGGATGTGCGAGGAGAAGCAGGCCGCGATCACCCGCCCCGGGGCTTGACGCACCACGTCGGCGATCGGGCCCCCCACCGAGCTCTCCGATGGCTCGAAACCCGGGTTCTCCGCGTTCGTCGAGTCGGAAAGGAGGAGACGCACCCCCTGACTGGCCAGCGAGGCGAAAGCCGTCAGGTCGGTGGGGTTGGAGTCGATGGGAGTCGGATCGAGCTTGAAATCCCCGGAGTGGACGACGATGCCCTCCGGCGTGTCAAAGGCCACCGCCGCCGCCTGCGGCACCGAATGGCTCACCGGGATCAGCGAGAAGCGGAACGGCCCGTGCTTCTTCCAGGTCTTGAACGGGACCGGGTGGAGCTGGGCATCGACGCCGAGCTCTTCGATTCGGGCGGCGGCGAGATCGACGCTGAGCTGTGTCCCGTACACGGGGACGTCGATGTCACGCAGGAAGTAGCCCAGGGCGCCCATGTGGTCCTCGTGGCCGTGGGTGAGGATGACCAGCTCCACATCTCCCTTCCGCTTCGCCAGCCAGGACCAGTCGGGGAACACGAGGTCGACGCCGAACATCTCCTCCTCGGGGAACATGAGACCGACATCGATCACGGCGATCTTGCCCTCGATCTCGATCGCGGCGCAGTTGCGCCCGATCTCACCGAGACCTCCCAAGAAAGTGACGGAGACGCTCACGGACCGTGGATGGCGCCCAGGGCCTTCTCCACTGCGGCCAGCGTCTCCTCCGTGGCAGCGACCAACGGCAGACGGAGATCGCCCACCGGCTCCCAGAACCTGCTCATCGCGGTCTTCACCGGCCCCGGGTTGGTCTCGAGGAAACAGGCCTCACAGAGCGGGAGGAGGAGGTGGTGGAGCCGCCGCGCCTCGTCCCAGGCGCCGTCGCGCCCAGCTTCGACCATCGCCTTGACCGTCCTGCCGGCAAGATGCGAGACCACCGAGACCACTCCCACCGCCCCCACCGCGAGCATGGGGAGGGTCAGACTGTCCTGCCCCGAGTAGACGGGCAGGGCCGGGATGCGGTTGACGGTCTTGGAGGTGAAGTCGAGCGACTCCACCGCGTCCTTGACCGCCACCACGCCGGGGTGACCGGCCAGGTTGGCCAGGGTCTCGATCTCGATGAGACGGCCGGT
>JAHWLC010000118.1 GCA_019347585.1 Actinomycetota bacterium
GGAGCTGTTGATCCTCGTCCAGGAGGGACAGGACCTCGAGGACTCCCGGGTCGCCGAGGTGGTGAAGATGGTGGCCGAGGAGGTCCCCAGCCCCTCCGGCGTCCTCTCCGACGGCATTCCCGTGGGCCGGGGCCGCATGGTCCGTCCCAAGACCCAGGGCCAACAGGGCTATATCGAGGCGATCAGGGAGAACACGCTCACTTTCGGCATCGGCCCCGCGGGCACCGGCAAGACCTATCTGGCCATGGCGGCGGCAGTCGACGGCCTGGTCACCGGCTCGATGCGACGCATCGTCCTCACCCGTCCCGCGGTGGAGGCGGGCGAGCGCCTCGGATACCTGCCGGGCGACCTCACCGCCAAAGTCGACCCTTATCTGCGGCCCCTGTACGACGCCCTCTGGGACATGCTCGGGCCCGAGGAGACCGCCTCTTTGAGCGAGCGGGGAACTATCGAGATCGCCCCGCTCGCTTACATGAGAGGAAGGACGCTCAATGACTCCTTCGTCATCCTCGACGAGGCGCAGAACACCACACCGGAGCAGATGAAGATGTTCCTCACCCGGCTCGGCTTCAACTCGAAGATGGTCATCACCGGAGACGTGTCCCAAACCGATCTTCCCAGGGACCGCCACTCCGGGCTTCGGGTGGTGCGGGACATCCTGGTCGACATCCCGGGCGTGGCGTTCGTGGAGCTGACCTCGCGGGACGTGGTGCGCCACCGGATCGTGGCCTCGATAGTCGAGGCCTACCAGCGCTTCGAGTCCCCGGACCGACGATGAGGCGCTCCACGATGGTGCGGGCGGCCATCTTCCTGGCCACGGTCACCGCGACTTGGGGGGTGCTCTCCCTCGGCACCACCCTCGGCGCCGACACCCTCCAGCCGGACACGCCTGCGCCCATGACGTTCACCGCCCAGCGCGACCGGACCGTCATCGACCAGGAGGAGACGGCGCGGCAAGAGGAGCTGGCGCGGGAGTCGGTGGAACCGGTCCGCCAGCGCGACCTCGAAGTCGAGGCGTCGGTGAGCGACGCCATCGAGGGGGTGTTCGACCAGGCGCAGAGCCTGGCGACCGACCCCGAGCCCTCTCCTGCCGATATTCCTGTCCCTGAGCTCCCGACTACCACCACAACCGCGCCCGCGGAAGGCACGACCACCAGCACCGAGCCGCCTGCGCCGGCGTTGATCAGCGGGCGTGTCTTCCTCGATCCCGATCGCAACGGAGTCTTCGACCCCGGCTCGGGGGCGGAGCGGTCGGATGTCGGTCTGGCTCGGGTGGGGGTCGAGGTGGAGACCTACGAGGACACCTTCGTCGTGCAGACGGACACGGAGGGTCTGTGGTCCGCGCAGGTCACAGGGGGAGCGGCGGTGATCAGCGTCGACGGGGACGACCCCGCGATCCCACAAGGCTGGGTAGCGGCGGGTGACGAGGTCAACCGGCTCGTCGAATGTGCCCCCGGAGACGATTGCACGGCCGGTGACATCGCCTTCGTCCCCAACCTGCGGCCGGTGGACGAGATCGTCACGGCCCTACAACTGGACTATCCGGCGCTCTCCCCGGAGACCATCGCCTACCTGGCGGCTGCCGCCTCCGAAGATGTGATCAGATCGGCCTATCGCGAGCAGAACAAGATTGGGGTGCTCCGCGAGAACGCCTTGCTGCAGGCCTCGGCGGAGTTCCGGGAGCTCATCGAGCCCGGCGACGACCTCGAGGAGGTGAGAGCAAGGCTGCGCACCACTCCTCAGCCGGTGTTCTACCTGGGTGAGCAGGACCCGCAGGGGACCGAGGCCGTCGGCGAGATCGTGGCCAACTTCATCCTTCCCAACAATCTCATCGACGACGAGGAGACGCAGGCGCGGCAGGAGGCGGCGGCTGCGGAAGTCGAAGACGTCACCGTCACCTACCTCGAGGACCAGGAGATCGTCCGTGAGGGCGTTCTCATGACCCGGCTCGATATCGACGCCATCCAGGCCACCCGCTCCGGCGTCACCGAGCAGGCATCGCTGGGCCTGCTCTCGCTGATCGCGGTCCTGGTGGCACTGCTCGGGCTCTATCTCTCCCGCTTCCGCCCCGAGTTCTGGGCGCGGCCCCGGATGGTGGCCCTGCTGGGCATATTGGTCCTGTTGGCGGCGGCGGCGGTCCGGGGGGCAGAGGCCCTCCAGGAGGCCACCACCTGGTACGTGCTGCCCGCGGTGGCCTTCGGGTTCATGACCGCGATCCTCTTCGACCAGCGGATCGCAGTGCTGATGGCGCTGGCGTTGGGGGTGCTCACCGCGGCCGGAACCCTCGACTCGGGGGTCACCGTGTACGCGTCGCTGGCGGCGATGGCGCCGATCCCCTTCGTCAGCTCGGTGAGCACCCGGGGCGCCTTCCGCAACGCAGTGGTCCTCTCCTCACTGGCCGCGGCGGCGATCGCGGCCTCGACAGCCTGGTTCTTCCATGCCGTGCCCACCTCGGGCGACACCGGTGTCGTGGTGGGGACCTCGCTGGCTTGGGCGTTCGGCATCTCGGTCCTGGCGTCACTGGTGGCGCTGGCCGCCCTCCAATTCTTCGAGTCCGCCTTCGACATCACCACCACGCTCAGCCTGCTCGATCTCACCGACCGCAACCACGAGGCCCTCCAGCTCATCCAGGAGAGGGCGTTCGGCACCTTCAACCACTCGCTGATGGTGGGCACGCTGGCCGACGCCGCCGCTCGGGCGATCGGGGCCAATCCCCTGCTGGCCAGGGCGATGGCCTACTACCACGACCTGGGCAAGACGGAGAACCCCACCTATTTCATCGAGAACCAGTTCGGCATCCCCAATCCCCACGACATGCTGGAGCCGAAGGAGTCGGCGGAGATCATCAGGAGCCACGTCACCGACGGGGTGAGGCTGGCGGCCGAGCACAACATCCCTTCCGAGGTGACCCAGGGGATCGTGAGCCACCACGGCGACGGGGTGATGCGCTACTTCTACGAGAAGGCCCGGGAGATGTATGGCGAGGAGGTCGAGGTCGAGGACTACCGCCACATCGGGCACAAGCCCCGCACCGCCGAGGCCGCCATCATCATGCTGGCCGACTCCCTGGAAGCTGCGTGCCGGGCGGTGTTCCAGACCCAGGAGCCCTCACCCGACGCTATCGAGAAAGTGGTGGACCGCATCGTCAACGAGAAGCTGGACGACGGCCAGCTCTCGGAGTCACCGATCACCCTTGCGGAGCTGAGCAAGGTGCGCCAGGCCTTTCTCGACTCCCTGAAGGGTCATTACCATCAGCGCATCGCCTATCCGAACTTCCCCGGAACCTGATGGACGAACCGTCCTCTAAACCTATCGCGAACCCAGGGTTCCAGACCCCGTATAACGACGTGTGGAACCCTGGGTTCGCCAGTTTTTCATGGGGATGAGCGTCTTCCTTGCCAACGAGCAGTCCGTGGAGGTCGATGTCGCCGAGTTGCGGGGGCTGGCCGAGCTGGTGCTGAGCGAGGAGGGCTACCCGCCGATCACCGAGGTGACCATCCTGTTGGTGGCCGACGACGAGATGTCCGGATACAACCAGCGTTTCCTCGACCGGGAGGGGCCCACCGACGTGCTCGCCTTCCCCGTGGAGCAGCTCATACCCGGGCTGGTGCCCGATCTCGACCCCAAGGGGCCGCCGCTGATGGCGGGTGACGTCGTCGTCGCTCCTGAATACGTGGCCCGGCAGGCCGAGAGGCTCGATGTGCCCTTCGAGGACGAGATGGCGCTCATGGTGGCCCACGGGGTCCTCCACCTCCTCGGGTACGACCACGAGACCGAGGAGCAGTCCGAGCTCATGGAGCGTCGGGAGCGCGACTTGCTCGGCAGGATGGGGCGGGCCCGAAGATGATCGGGCTGGTCGTCGCCGCCGCCGCCCTCCTCCTGGTCCTGGCCTTCGTGATCAAGGCCGGAGGCACCGCCGTCACCCGGGTGCCCAGAGCCGACGCCTTCCGTGATCAAGCAGAGGGGATCGAGGGGGCCGCCAAGGTCTCCGAGCTCCTCGAGACCAGGGATGCGATCGCCCCCGCGGTGGGAGTGGTCTCCTCCGCGCTCCTCATCGTGAGCTCGGTGCTGGCGGCCTCGGCGTTGGCGGCAAGTAGGGGTGTGGGCACGGCACTGCTCACAGCGGTGTTGGTAGGCGCCCTGGCGATCATCGTCGGCGACCTGGTCCCCAGGGCCTTGGGGCGCCGGTTCCCCCATCGGCTCGCCTACGGGCTCTCCGATTTCCTCTCGGTGGCGGTGCGGTTGGGGGGGTGGGCGTACGATCTGCTTCCCGAGCCCGAAGTCCAAGCCGACGAGGGCGAGGAGCCACTCGAGGAGGAGACCGAGGAGCAGGAGCGTGAGATGATCGACTCCGTCCTCGAGTTCGGCGACACGGTGGTGCGGGAGGTGATGACCCCGCGGCCCGACATGGTGACGGTCCCGGTCACCGCCTCGGTCGAAGAGCTCATCGAGAAATCCACCGAGGACGGGTACTCGCGACTGCCGGTCACCTCGAATGGCGACGTGGTGGGCCAGGTGATCGTCAAAGACCTGCTCCCAATGCTTTCCGGTGGCATCCGTCCCAGCTCAGTTGCCGAGGTGATGAGACCCGTTGTCTTCGTCCCCGAGACCAAGCAGATCGCAGCACTTCTCTCGGAGATGAAGGAGAGCCACACCCATCAGGTGATCGTGGTCGACGAGTTCGGCGACGTGACTGGTCTGGTCACCATCGAGG
>JAHWLC010000119.1 GCA_019347585.1 Actinomycetota bacterium
GACCATCGTCTACAACCTGTACCGGTAGCCGTCGACCCGATCTCGTAACCTCCCCGGGTGACCATCCCGCCCCGGTACATGCCGGCGCTGATCACCCCGTTCACCAGGGGTGGTGAGATCGACCTCGAGGCCCACCGCCACAACCTGGCAGTGCTCATCGCGGAGGGCATCGAGGGGTTCGTGCTGGGGGGATCCAACGGTTTGGGCCCCTATCTCGAGCCGGGCGACCGAGAACAGCTCATCGGGGCCGGGAAGCGCTTCACGACTCACCTCATGTGCGGCATCGCCGCCGAGTCGACGCGGGTGGCCTTGGCTCAGGTCGCCGAGGCCGAGGAGGCCGGCGCCGACAGCCTCCTGGTGCTCACCCCCACCACGGCGGCCCGGGGGCGGGACGAGGCCATCGTCGGCTTCTACAGGGAGATCGCGGAGAGGGCGGAGTTGCCCGTGTTCCTCTACTCGGTGCCCCCGGTGACCGCTTACAGCATGCCCGCGGAGCTGGTGGAGCGGCTCGCCCGTCACGAGAACATCCACGGGATGAAGGACTCCTCGGGCGACGTGGTTCGCCTGCAGACCATCGTGGAAGCTACTCCCGACTCCTTCCTCCTCTACTCCGGCGCTTCCCGCGCCCTCTCCGCAGCCATCGCCGTCGGCTGCCACGGCGCCATCACCGGCTCGGGCAACTACCTGCCGTCGCTGGTCCTGGAGACCATGGAGGCGGCGGGCGACGACCCGACCCAGGCGCGCCGTCTCCAGAAGCGGCTCAGCCGGATCAGCGCCGAGGTGGAGGCTCAGGGCATACCCGGGGTGATGGCGGCAGCCCGCGCCGCCGGGCTCGAGCCGGGATATCCCCGGCTCCCGTTGACCCGGCTCTCCCGGGGAGCGGAGACGGCGATAGCCAAGCTCATCACTTGAGCATCCGATCAAAATTCGGCTTTGGTTACGATCAAGAGGAATCAACCCGCACCAAGGAGACAACTGTGTCCAAGTTCCTCAGCGAGGCATGGGCCAAAGACGTGACCAACGCCCTCAACGGCCACCAGGGGTTCAAGAATGCCATCGGCGGGGCCGACCTCGGCATCCAGTTCCACACCGAGGACGCCCCAGACGGCGACATCGACTACTACCTGAAGACCTCGGGGGGCACCGCCCACCTCGGCCTGGGCGCTCTCGACGATCCCGATGTCACGGTGAAGCAGAGCTACGACACCGCAGTCGCCATCTCCAAGGGCGAGCTCAACACCCAGAGCGCCTTCATGAGCGGCAAGCTCAAGGTGTCGGGCAACCTCGCCAAGCTGATGATGCACCAGGCGGCCATCCAGCAGTGGGGAGCGGCCGTATCCGACCTCGAAGTCGAGTACTAGACCAGGCCCAGCTCCCTGACCGCCTCTCTCTCCTCGACCAGCTCGGCTACCGAGGCGTCGATCTTGCCCTGGGCGAACTCCCCGATCTCCAGGCCCTGCTCGATGGTGTACGAGCCGCCCGAGCAGCGCACGGGGAACGAGGAGACGATGCCCTCGGCCACGCCGTAGGAGCCGTCGGAGGGCACGGCCATGGAGCGCAGCCCGTCGGCGCCCAGGACCCAGTCGCGGACGTGGTCGATGGCGGCGTTGGCCGCGCTGGCCGCACTGGAGGCGCCCCGAGCCTCGATGATGGCGGCGCCCCGCTGGGCCACGGTGGGGATGAACACGTCGTCGACCCACTCGTGGTCAGCCACCACCTCGTAGGCCGTCTTGCCCTCGATCTCGCAGTGGAACAGGTCGGGGTACTGCGTCGAGGAGTGGTTGCCCCAAATGGTCATCTTCTTGATCTCGTCGACCGGGCTCCCGGTTCTGGCGGCGAGCTGGCTGATGGCCCGGTTGTGGTCGAGACGGGTCATGGCGGTGAAGTTGGCCGGATCGATCCCCCCGGCGTTGTTCATGGCGATGAGGGCATTGGTGTTGGCCGGATTCCCCACCACCAGCACCTTGACCGCGGGGTGAGCCGTCTTGGCCAACGCCCGCCCCTGAGTGGTGAAGATCTTCCCGTTGGCCTCGAGGAGCTCGGAACGCTCCATCCCCGCCTTGCGGGGCATCGCCCCGACCAGCAGGGCCATCTCGGCTCCGTCGAAAGCCTCCTCGGCGTCGGCGGTCTGCACCATCCCGGCGAGCAGGGGGAAGGCGCAATCCTCCAGCTCCATGACCACCCCTCGCAGGGCGTCGAGAGCCGGCGTGATCTCGAGCATCTGGAGCATGACGGGCTGGTCTTCGCCCAGCATCGCACCGGAGGCGATGCGGAAGAGAAGGCTGTAGCCAATCTGCCCGGCGGCCCCGGTGACGGCGACTTTGACCGGCTGCTTCATGACTCCGAGGCTACCGAGGGCTCCTGGGTTCCGAAGTCCGAGGGCTCGAAGTCCAGCGAAATGTCGAGCTGAGCCGCCGAGTGGGTGATCGAGCCGACCGAGATGATGTCGACGCCGGTCTCCGCGACCTCGCGGACGTCGGCGAGAGTGATCCCGCCGGAGGCCTCGATGGTGATGCGCCCGCCGGTCAGCTCCGCGGCCCTCCGCAGGGTGGCGAGATCCATGTTGTCGAGGAGGACGCGGTCGGCCCTGGTCTCGAGCACCTCGTCGAGCTGGGAGATCTCCTCCACCTCGACCGCGATCATGGTCCCCGGCCCGACCTTCGACTTGGCGGTGGCCACGGCGCGGGCGATGTCGCCCACCGTCGCCAGGTGGTTGTCCTCGATCGTCACCGCGTCGTACAGCCCGAAGCGGTTGTTGACACCGCCCCCCGCCCTCACCGCGTACTTGTCGAGCACCCGCAGCCCGGGCATGGTGTTGCGGGTGTCCGAGATCTTCGCCCCGGTCCCGGCCACCGCCTCCACGAACCGGGCGGTGGCGGTGGCCACTCCCGACATCCGCCCCAGGAGGTTGAGAGCGGTTCGCTCGCCGGCCAGCAGCGAGCGCGCCGGTCCTGCCACCTCGGCCAGGACCTGGCCGGCCTCGACCCGCTCGCCGTCCTCGACTCTCCTCTCCACCGTGACCGCTGCGTCGATCCGGGCAAAGACATGGGCGGCCACGTCGAGGCCCGCCACCACTCCCGGCTCCCGGGCCACGAGGCGGGCCCTTGCCGTGACCGGGGCCTCGACCAAGGCGTCGCTGGTGATGTCACCGCGGTCGGCGAGGTCCTCGGCCAGGGCCCGCTCCACCACCTCGGCGTACTCGGACGGGTTGAGAGCACCGGAGACCACCATCACCCCACCACCACAGAGATCATTACCCCACCACCACCGGTTCCGGCGCCATCGGCTGCACCAGTGCCCGGTGGGCCTGGGTCGGGTCGAGGTCGGGGTAGTCCGCCCGGTAGTGTCCGCCCCGCGATTCGCTCCTTCTCAACGCAGCCAGGATGACGAGCAGGCTCAGCTCGAGAGCATTGCGCCCGGCGATGGTGCGGCGCAGCACCGGGGCGAGGTCGAGGATGGTGTTGCGGGCTTCCCAGAGTCCGCTTCCGGTGCGGACCACCCCGGCCCGCTCCCACATCACCCGGCGCAGCTCCTCGATGGCGGGTCCCGCCACCAGGGGGAGATCGAGCGACTCCTTGGGAGCCTCCAGCTCCCCGAGACGCTCCTCCAGCCCGGCATCGACGCTCACCGCCACCCGGGCCCCGAACACCAGGCCCTCGAGCAGAGAGTTGGAGGCGAGCCGGTTGGCGCCATGGACGCCGGTGGAGGCGCATTCCCCCACCGCCCACAGGCCTTCCACCGAAGTCCGGCCATGGGTGTCGGCGTCGATGCCGCCCATGTAGTAGTGGGCCGCGGGCGACACCGGGAGGAGATGCGCCATCGGGTCGAGGCCGACCGACATGGCGTGGGCGGTGACGGCGGGGAACCTCTCGTGGAAGTTGATCACCGATCGGGCGTCCAGATACGCCGATGATCCGTGGTCGTACTGCCAGAAGATGGCCCGGGCCACTACGTCGCGGGGGGCGAGGTCGCCCAACGGGTGGTAGTGGTCCATGAAGTGGCGGCCCTGAGGGTCGACCAGGATGGCGCCCTCCCCGCGCACCGCCTCGGTGAGCAGGGGCATCGGGTCCTTTCCCGCATTGAGCGCGGTGGGATGGAACTGGACGAACTCGAGATCGGCGAGCCGGGCGCCGGCGCGGCCGGCGATGACGATCCCGTCTCCGGTGACCGCCGGCGGGTTCGTGGTGTGCGAGTAGATGCGCCCGGCCCCACCGGTGGCCATGACCACCGCGGGAGCGGTGAGGATGTGACGGGACTTGCCGTCGGCGGTGAGGACTCCGACGACCCTGGTGCCTGATTTGACCAGGTCCACCACCCGCTCTTCGAGGACGCTCACGTTTTCGCTGTCCCGGACGGCCTCGTTGAGAGCCCGCATCACCTCGGCGCCGGTGGCATCGCCGTCGGCGTGGACCACCCGGCGGGTGCGATGACCGTCCCCCCGGCCCAACAAGAGCTCCCCCTCCAGGTCGCGGTCGAACTCGGCGCCCAGGTCGACGAGGCGGCCGATGGCCCCCGGGCCCCCCTGGGTCAAGGTCTCCACCGCTTCGGCCAGGGCCAGCCCTCCGCCGACGGCCAGGGTGTCCCGAGCGTGGGCCTCGGGGCTGTCGTCCGAGCCCACGGCGGCGGCTATACCGCCCTGCGCCCACCAGGTCGATCCCATCTCGGCCGTGGTGATCACATATGCCCGG
>JAHWLC010000011.1 GCA_019347585.1 Actinomycetota bacterium
GAATGAGGGAGGCGAAGCTCCGATCTCCCAGGGTGACGAAGCGAGAGGGGCGCTCCCCGGTCCGGACCTCCACCTCGTCGCCCTCGCCGAGGGTCCCGAGTCCCCCCTTGTCCACGTTGACACGGACACTGCGATCCTGGGTGACGGTGACTTCGATCACGCTGGAGGCGGGTACGACGATGGAGCGGTCGAAGAGGGAGTGCGCCGCCACGGGAGTCACCACCAGGGCCTCCAGGGCCGGGTCGAGGAGCGGTCCCCCGGCCGAGAACGAGTAGGCGGTGGACCCGGTGGGCGTGGCGACGATGAGCCCGTCGGCGCGCTGGGTGGTGAGGGGGGAGCCGTCGATGACCACCTCCAGGCTGACCAGGCGGGTGGTGTCGATCTTCTCGATGACCACGTCGTTCAGCCCGACCTCCTCCCGCTCCCCGGCGCGGGCCGCCACCGTCATCCTCTCCTCGACCTGGTAGTCGGCCGCCAAGAGCCGGGGCAGCACCGCTTCCAGATCTGAGGGCTCGGCCTCGGTGAGAAAGCCCAGCGTCCCCAGGTTGAACCCGAGGACGGGGATGTCGTCGTCGAGGGCGATCCGGGCTGCGGCGAGCATCGTCCCGTCCCCGCCGACACCGAGGATCATGTCCGGGGTGGCCTCGTCCCCCGGGGCCACCACCTCGGCGCCGAGTCGGGTGAGGGTGTCGGTGAGCGTCCCCGCGAACTCTGCGACCGCCGGGCGCCCGCCCCGGACCACCAGTGCGAACTTCAGTTGGACTCCATACCGTCGAGGAGCCGGCTGAGGATGTCGGCCAGGTCGGCTGCCGGTTCGGGCAGGTCGGCGGGGTCGACCTCCTCGAGACGGGCCAGTGCGCCCTCGATCTCCTCGACTTGTGACTGGCTCAGCTCCATGGCGGGGATTATGGCCCCCCCAGGACCAGATCCACCGCCTCTGCGAGATTGGCGGCCACTCGGTCGGCCGCGTCCGTGCCCTCCGGGGTCACCCCGGTCAGCACCAGGATGGAGCGCCATCCCTCCTCTTCTACCGCGAGGGCGATGTCGGTGTCCACCCGGTCGCCGATGACCCAGGCGGAGTCGATCCCGCGGCTTCGGATCAGGCGGCGCATCGGCGGATGTGGCTTCCCGGCAACCTCTGCGCTCCTCCCTGCGGCCACTGCGATGGCAGCCACCATCGAGCCGGCTCCGGGCAGGAGCCCGTCACTCGTCGGGTAGGTGGGGTCGTCGTTGGTGGCGATGAAACGCGCTCCGCGGCGGACCGCGTCGGCGGCGGCGGTGATTCGCCGGTAGTCCACCGCCCGGTCCAGCCCGACCATCACGGTCCCGGCGAGACCGGGGTCGTCGGTGAGTTCGAAGCCCGACCCCTCCAGCGCGTCCCTGATCCCTTCCTCGCCGACCACGAGGCAGGGGCCGTCCCCCGGTTCGAGCATCGCCACCGCTGCCTGCGGCGAGGTGAATACCCGCTCCTCGGGGAAGTGGAGAGCGGTGAGCCTGCGTAGCTTCTCCACGACCTGGCGGGGATTGCGCGTCGAGTTGTTGGTGACGAAGTAGACGTCGGCACCGGAGTCGACCAGACGCCGCAGGGCGAGATCCGACCCGGGAATCAAGACCTGCCCGCGGTAGACGACACCGTCGAGGTCGCAGAGCACCGTGGTCAAGGCCCGAGGAGATGCTGGAGCACGCGCTCGTAGAGCCTGCTGGTCAACTCCACCGAGGTTGCGGAGACCCTCTCGTCGTGCCCGTGGAACAGCGCCAGCATCTCCGAGAAGCTCATCCGGTCGTCGTAGAGGCCCACTCCGTAGGCCACTGTCCCCCGGGCCCGGAAGAAGCGTGCGTCGGTCCCCACGGTCATCAGCGTGGGCAGCAGGTTGCGATGACCCTCGACGTCCTCCACTCCTCGAGCGATCGCCTCCCAAAGGGGGTTCCCGGTCGGGCTGATCGTGGACTCCATGTCCATGAACGGGTCGATCTCGATGTCGTCCCTGGCGCTGCCCATCGCCTTGCGCAAGTGCGAGTCCACGAAGTGGCGGTCCATGCCGGGAAGGGTGCGTATGTCGATCTGGGCCTGTGCCCTGTCGGCGATGACATTCGCCTTGACCCCCGCCGCCAGCATGTTCGGAGAGATCGTCATGTGGGTCAGGGCGTGCACGTACCGGGCGAACAGGGGGTCGTCGAGGGCCAGCTCGTCGACGGCTTCGTCGACCCGGTCGGGATCGACGAGGGCTTCCTTGAGCTCGTCGGGCAGGTCGAGGACCGACACGAAAGCCTCCCACTCGTCGATGATGGCGACCGGCGAAGACGTCTGGAACAGGCCGTGCACCGCCTCGGCCATCTTGGCCAGCGCATTGTCGGCGCGATAGGGGGTGGAGCCATGCCCGGGCGTGCCCGTGGCCCTCAACGCGGACCAGAACGCACCTTTCTCCCCGATGGACACGGGGACCATCCTCCCTCCCCCGGTTTGGAGCGGCGGGTAGGCGACCTCGGTGAGGAGATAGTCGGCGCCGACCAGGTCCCATCTCTGGTCGACCAGAGCGGCAGCCCCGTACCGGCCGCCGGCCTCCTCGTCGGCGACCGCGGCGAAAACTAGATCGCCCCGGGGCCGGAGTTCTCCGGTGAGATAAGGCTTGACCGCGGCCGCCATGGCGGCGGTCACATTGAGCATGTCCACCGCCCCCCGCCCGTAGACCATGCCGTCGACCAGGTCGGCGGCGAAGGGGTCACGGCTCCAACCCGAGGGATCGACCGGAACCACGTCGGTGTGGGGCACCAGGGCGAGCGAAGGCGCGTCGCGCTCCGACCCCTGGACGCGGTAGATGAGCGACTGCCTTCCCGGGAGCGGCTCGAAGACCTCCCCCGGGACGCCGAGGTAGTCGGTCAGCGTCGCCACCGAGCGGTGCTCATGGCCGCTTTCGGGGGTGCCGTCGTTCACGCACTCGTTCCGGATCAGGGCCTGGACCAATTCGAGGACTGCGGAGCTCATGAGCGAAGTTTGTCCAGAAGCTGATGCATCGTCAACGTGAGGGGGAGATCCCCGGGGTCGTCGATCGCCACCCATGCCACCTCGATGGCATCGTCGCCCGCCACCGGCTCTCCGGCCCTGACCGTGGCGAGGAAATCGATGAGGACGATGTGGTTTTCGTCATCGACGTGCTCGCCCACCCAGGCCACCTCGCCCACTTCGACGTCGAGACCGGTTTCCTCGTATGCCTCCCGAGCCGCCGCCGCGGCCAGCGTCTCCCCCGGGTGCACTTTCCCCCCGGGAACCGCCCACAGGCCTCTTCCCGGCTCCCGGCCCCGCCGGACGACCAGGAGCCTGCCCTCCTCTATGATCACCACGCCGACGCCGACGACCGGGTCACTGGCGAGCATCATCATGATGCATGACGATGGTGCGGGCACTGAACCCGCCGGACTCGAAGAAGTTCTTCACCAGACGGTGCCCGGGGAGCACATGGGCGTCGAATTTGGTTATGCCCCGCTCCCGGAGGGCGTCCATGGCGGTCTCCCGCATGACCTCGCCGAGCCCGACCTCGCGGGCGTCGTGGTCGACGAAGATGAAGCGGATCGATCCGATCTTCTCCCCCTGGGCCTGCATGAGCATCTCCTCCTCCCTGACCAGGAGGAACCCGAAGGGTTGGCCGTCGATGGTCCCGATGAGGAGGAGGGTGTCGGGGTCGGCGAGGGTCTCCTCGAAGGACTTCGCCACCGGCTCGTCGAGACCGCTGGCGATGGGCCACATCGGGTGGAGCCCCCGCATCTCGTCCTCGAGCGAGCGGTAGAGGTCCTCGAGGACAGGGATGTCCGCCTCCGTGGCCCGCCTCGCCTCCAGCCTCATGGTGATCTCCGCCGGAGAAGACGGCGCACCCCCCACACGGTGACCAGCCACATGGCCTCGATCACGATGGGGAGCCCCATCTTGGACTTGCCCCTGGTCCGGTCTCTGAACACCACCGGGATCTCCCGGATCGAGAGCCCGGCCTCATGGGCGCGCCATGCCATCTCCACCTGGAACCCGTAGCCGGATGACTCCGCCTGCCGGTAGGGCAGGCTGCGGAGGGCGGTGGCGTCGAAGGCCCTGTAGCCTGCGGTGGCGTCCCGGACCGGCATCCCGAGCAGGGTTCGGGCGTAGAGATTGCCTCCCCTCGAGGTGAGCCGGCGCGGCCAGGGCCAATCCGGGGTCGAGCCTCCCGGTACGTACCTCGAGCCGATGGCGAGATCCGCTCCTTCATCGACCGCGGCGACCAGCCTGGGCAGGTCGGCGGGGTCGTGGGAGAAGTCGGCGTCCATCTCGATCACGATCTCGGCACCGTCCCCGAGGGCCCGATCGAACCCTGCGGCATAGGCCGGGCCCAGACCGGTCTTCGCCAGGCGATGGAGAACCTCGACGCCCTCGTGCTCCCGGGCGATCTCTTCGGCGAGCCGGCCGGTGCCGTCCGGCGAGGCATCGTCCACGATGAGCAGCCGGTATCCGTGGGAGACGACCTCGTCGGCCAGATCTCGGAGATTCTCCAGCTCGTTGTAGGTGGGGACGACGACGGTGACCCGCTCAGTCGACACAGTCGAAGCAGATCATCTTGCGCTTGTTGGCGAGCTGGCTCACTCGCTTCACCATGAAGCAGGACTGGCAGACGAACTCATCGGGCTTTTGGGTTTGGGCGTCGACATCCATGGTGAGCTCGGCACGGCGCATCGCCCGCAGCTCCTCGACCTCGTCCACGAGAAGGGCTTCACTGGCTTCTTCCTCGAGAAGCTGCAGTTCCTGGCTCTCCAGCTCTTCGAGAGCCTCGGCGGTCTCGTCGTCGTGATCGTCGCCCTCTTCGTCTTCCTCGTCCTCGTCTTCTTCCTCGTCCAACTCGTCGGCGAGGCCGGTCTCCAGGTCCTCGTCGATCTCGTCGGCGTCTTCGAGACTTTCACCGAGGTCGTCTGTGAGCTCGTCGTCGAGATCCTCGACGTCGTCGAGATCGTCCACGTCATCGAGGTCGGAGATGTCGTCGATCTCGTCGATCTCTTCGAGCTCCTCGCTCTCTTCGGAGGTTTCGGTTGCCTTCTTGGCTGCCATCTCAGTGCTTCCCTGGCGGTGGGCGGCGGGAGTATAAGACCATGTGATCAGATCTTCAGCCGTAATGCCGCGGGGAGAGCCCGACCCTTCACCGGGGTGTTCCCCACGAAGTCACCGTCCGCCTCGACCGGCCAGGAGGGCACGGTCTCGATGCTGAACTCGGCAGCGCTGAACCGGCGAACCGCCCGATCGGCGAGGTGGGTGCCCCGGATCACCTTGGGGACCAGCCCCGGGACTCTCCTCTTGCTGGTGTCGATGACCTGGATGTCGACCACACCGTCGATCAGGGTCGCCTTGGGGGCCACGTTCCAGCCCCCGGCGAAGAACTGGGCGTTGGCGACGATCACCGCCAGTGCGCCCGACACGTGGGTGCGTCGATCGGTGACTATCCGGACCTCGGCTCTGGGAAACCGGGGCAGACGGACCCCGAAAGCGATGGGATAGCGGATGGCGCCGAGCCGGCGGCTCATCAGCGGAGCGCTCGCCGCAGCTGCGGCACCGGCTCCGGCCTGAGCGACGTTGACGAAGTAGCGGGTGCCCCAGGAGCCTTCGAGAGTGGCGACATCGATGTCGTAGGTGGCCTCCGTCGCCAGATGGCGGGCGGCGCCCGAGATGTCCTGGGGAAGCCCGAACGTGCGCAGCAGGTCGCAGCCCGTGCCTGCAGGCAACACGCCGATGACCGGCCGGGGCTCGATGTCCAGGGGCACCAGGGCGTTGGCGGCCAGGTTGACCGTGCCGTCCCCGCCGACCAGGGCGAAGTAGGCCCTCCCCGATCTCGCCTCCCCGACGAGGACCGTCACCATCTCCTCACGGCTCTCCGGGACGACCAGATCGAAATCGATTCCGGCCTGGTCCAAGGCGCGGCGGACCTGCTGGGGGTCGGTGGCGGTCCTGCCCGCTCTCGGATTGACCATTGCGAGCCAGCGTGGCATCAGCCGATCCCCTGCGCGGCGACAAGCCCGCGATCGACCACGGCCAGGGTCGTGGCGGCGTCCTCGGACAGCTCGTCGACGGCATCCCTGAGCTGACGGAGGGCGTCGGCGAGCTGACGGGAATTCCTCACGAAGTCACCCGGCGCCATGCCCTTGGCGGGGAGCTCGGCGAACATGTCTCCTGCAGCCCAGGCTCTGGCGATCAAGGCGAATCCGGGGTCGGGCCTCCTGGTGGGGGGAAGACGGTGACGCTGCTCGAGAGCGGCGATCTCGGCCCAGAGCTCTTCGATTGCAGCCCAACGCGCGGAGAGCTCTGAGGTCGGCCACAACACCCCCGGGCTCTTGTCCATCCGGGCCTCGTACACGAACACGGAGACCAAGGCGGCCAGGTCGGGGGGATCGAGCCCGTAGAGCAGCCCCCGCTCCACCCCCTCGGTCATCAAGAGGTCCATCTCGTTGTAGATGCGGCGCAGGCGCTGGCCTCTCGCAGTGAGCGACCACCCGTCCAGATAGCCGAGCTCGCCGAGCAGTTCCCTGATGGCGGCGAACTCCTCGACCAGGCCATGGCCGGCGGAGCGCTGCGCGGCGCGGTGCTGGGCGATCCTTCTCCTGAGGCGGTTGGCCTTGTGCAGGGCGGAGAGGTGGTGTTCGGCGTCGCGGCACGCCGCCACCGGGTGCTGGGGCAGGTGCTTGCTCGGCGATCGGCCCGAGGGCCGGGGCGGGACCTTGCGGAGGAGGCGCAGCGTCTCCTCGATGAATCGCCGGTCTCGGGGTCGCATCGGCGCCGGCAAGTCGAGTGCCCCCGTCTTGTGGCTGGCATCGGTGATCTGCTTGTGGCCGATGGTCGACACTTTCCCCGAAGTGGAGAGAACCAGGTATCGGGCCCCGCCCGACTTGGAGGAGAGACGCTTGAGGACCGCATAGCGCCCGTCCCGGGCTCCGCCGACGACATCGAGCACGTCGCCGGCGCCGAGCAGCGATCTCACCCCGTCCTGGCGGCGTGACGGGCCGGTGGCCTCGACGAGCGCCAGGTATTGCTCGACGTCGCCGTGGTCACAGCGGGCCTGCTCCTCGACCCGGCGCAGTTGCTCCTCGAGGGCCTCGATGCGATCGCCGGCCTCGGTCCTGCGCTCGTCGCGCTGGAAGGCGGCGAAAGAGGCCTCGAGGAGCCCGGCGGCCTCGTGTTCCTGGTAGTTCGCCACCAGGTTGGCAGTCATGTTGTAGGTGGGACCGAAGCTGGAGCGCAGCTCGTGGGCCCCCATGGAGGCGATCTCGGTGACCTGGTCGAAGTTCACGAAGGGAGAGTGCAGGACGATCCCGAATCCCTCGGTGTCTATGCCGCGGCGTCCCGCCCTCCCGGTGAGCTGGGTGTAGTCCCCCGGTCTGAGCAGCTCATGGCTCTCGCCGTTGAACTTGGAGAGGTTCTCCAGCACCACCGACCGTGCCGGCATGTTGATTCCGAGGGCGAGGGTCTCGGTGGCGAACACCACTCGCACCAGGCCCATCCCGAACAGCTCCTCCACCACCTCCTTGTACGCGGGGACCTGGCCGGCATGATGCGAGGCGACACCTGCTTCCAGACCTGTCAGCCAGCGCTCGTAGTCGAGCACGGCGAGATCGTCGTCGGCGAGATGGGCCGTCCTTTCCTCGGCCAGGCCTCTGATCACCCGTCGCTGCTCCGGGGTCGTCAGCCGGACGCCGGCGTCGACGAGACGGGTCGCGGCGGCGTCGCACCCCGCCCGCGAGAAGATGAAGTAGATGGCGGGGAGCAGGCCCTCACGGGCCAGTCGCTCCACGGTCTCGATGCGGTTGGGAGTCTTGTAGCGCCGCCGCCTCCCCCGTTCCATGGAGAGCAGCCGGTCGATCCTTGGATTGGGGCGCCGCCGCCCGTCCCGGGTGACGAACGTGGTGAGCAGGTGCAGGGTCTGGGCGCCCGACCGCTCCTTCACCATGTACATGGACTCGAGAGGCACCGGGCGATGGTCCGTGGAGACCAGGTCGGTGCGGCCCCTCCTTTCCTCCACCCAGTCGGCGAACTCGCCGTCGTTGGAGATGGTGGCCGACAGGCAGACGAACCTGATGTGGGCGGGGCAGTGGATGATCACCTCCTCCCAGGCCGCTCCGCGGACCCGGTCCTGGAGGTAGTGGACCTCATCGAGCACCACCAGACCGACGTCGTCGAGCTGGCCGGGGTCGGCATAGATCATGTTCCGCAGCACCTCGAGGGTGGCCACGATGAGCGGTGCGCCCGGGTTGATCACGTTGTCCCCGGTGAGGAGGCCGACTCTCCCCGGCCCGTAGATCGCGGCGAAGTCCGCGAACTTCTGATTGGACAGCGCTTTGATCGGAGCGGTGTAAAAGGCCCGTCTGCCACGCCCCAGGGCCAGGTAGACCGCGGCCTCGGCGACCAGGGTCTTCCCCGAGCCGGTGGGGGCGGTAACCACGACGGAGGCCCCGTCGGCTATCGCCTCCCCGGCCTCCACCTGAAACGGGTCGGGCGGGAAGGGCGCGTCATGCCAGAACTGCTCGAGCAGGTCCCTCATCGCTTCAGCAACAGTCTCACCAGCCAAAAGGTGGCCTCGTACATCAGATACAGAGGCACGCTGAGCAGGAGGAGGGTGAGGGCGTCCCCGGTCGGGGTGATCATGGCGGCGCCGATCACGACCAGCAGGATCGCCCACCGCCGCCACGAGGCGAGCTGCGCCGAGGTGACGATCCCGGCGGCCGCCGCCGCGAACAGGAACACCGGATAGAGGAAGGCGAGGCCGAAGGCGAGCAGGAATCGCAGGGTGAACGAGTAGTACTGCCCGATCAGCAGGTTGTTCTCCACGTCGGGAAAGATCCCGAGCAGGAACTGGAGGCCCCTGGGCAGCACCCAATACCCGAAGACGACTCCTCCCACGAAGAGCACCACCAGGGAGCCGACGATGGGAAAGGCCCAACTCCGCTCCCTGTTCGTCAAGGCCGGGTTGATGAAGGCCCATATCTGGTAGAGCACCACCGGGCTGGCCAGGATGACACCGCCGAACAGCGCGATCCGCATGAAGACCCCCCACTCCTCGCCCACAGCGAGCGCCTGGAGGGTGTTGCCCGGGGCCGCTGCGTAGAAGGGGGCTTCCAACACCTGGCGTAGGTCCGCGCTGAAGACCAGAGCGACGATCCCGCCGGCGATGACCGCGACAAAGGCCTTGGTCAGACGCCACCGGAGCTCTTCGAGATGGGTGAGGATCGATTGTGGCCGGTCTGCGCTCACTCTCCGGCCTCGTCATCGGCCGCAGACTCTTCGATCCTCTCCAGGTCGGCCATGGCGTCCTCGGGGGTGGGCCCGGACACCGGCTTGGGCCCCTTCCACTCGAAGTTGCGCGGGTCCGAGGCCCGCACCTCGCGTCGGAGCTCGTCCAAGGGCGCGCTCAGCTCGTCGCGCACCGACTTGATCTCCGACACCTCGGCCTCCAGCCCGCTGGTGATCTCCCGGGCGGCGGAGCGCAGCTCCGACGTCCACCTGCCCAGTTTCCGGGCCAGATCGGGCAACCGGGTGGGGCCCAGCACGATCAGGGCCAGCAACAGGATGATGATGATCTCGCCGCCTTGGAGCATCGCTCGCGATGCTAAGTGCCCGTCGATACAAGTGCGGTCGCGTGTTTCGGTGATTCAGGGGCGTCGTCTCGCCAGCACGCAGGATGCAGGCGCACTGCGGGCACCAAGGTTCGCCAACCGGTAAATGGAGAAGGTGACGATCCCCACATCGTCACCTTCTCACTCGACGGGAAGGCCCGTCGCTTCCGGCGGGAGGAAGACTCAGCCGGCCAGCAATCGGAGCGGATCCGGCTCCGATTCGAGGGCGGCTGCGAAGACCTCGATCTCCCGCTCGGTGATTGGGTCCGGATTGATCACCTCGAAGTGCACCCCGGTGGCGAGCAGCACGCTCACGACACGCGAGTTGGCCGGTCGCCGCTGGCGGATGGTGCATGTCGGGCACCTGAAGTGGTAGTCCCCCTCGCGGCCACCCGGACGAAGCTCCAGCGAGACGTCGTCTGGGGTCAGGTGTATGTCACCACACCGGGAGCATGTCGTCTTGATGGTGGTCATCTCTTTGATCTCCGGTCTCCCATTCGTAAGTGGGTGATCGGCAGAAAAGCGCAGAATCTGTAGCCCTCCGATTAGGTCTGGCGACCCTGTGGCGGCTCTTTGGGCCGGATCAGGGACCTGCGCCGGCCAAAACCAGCCGGAAATCGCCGCTCACGACGAGGGATATCTGGCGAGGAGGAGCTCCCCGAGCTGGCGCGTGCGCTCGGCGACTTCGGCCCCTTCCACCAGTCTGGCGTCGTGGCCGAGCCGGAGGAGCAGCCTGGCCGGGACCTCCGTGTCAGGCGACGAGAAGCGGATGCGAATCGAGCGGCTGCTCTCCCTGAGCACTTCCACCGGGTAGTAGTCGAGCACCCATCGCGCCGCCGGGGAGAGGTCGATGACACAGGTCACGTCTTCGGGCGACGGCGTGTACGAGACCCTGGGCTCGGGGAGCTCATCGGGGGGCTCGAAAAGCTCGTCGAGGGGCTCGAGGTCCTTGATCCGATCGATGCGAAAGGTCCGCTGGTCGTCCACCAGGCGGCATCTCCCCGTCACATACCATCTGCCGAGGGTGGTGAACACCGACCACGGCTCGATCTCCCTCGTGGTGGTCTCCTCCCTCCCCACCGACCGATAGGTGATGCGGACCACCCGGTGGCCTGCCGCCGCCTCTCTCAGGGCGGTGGCCTGCTCCGACCCCTCCCCCACGCTCACGCTCAGGCTCTGGCCGGCATCAGGGACCACCACCGCGGACAGCTTGGCGACGGCCGAGGAGAGGGCCTTGCTTGCCGCCCCCATCTCGATGGCGGTCATGCCCGCGGCGAGCAGGCCGAGGGCCTCGGCCGGGGTCAGCCTCGGCGCCCTCGTGAAGTACTCGGCAGCATCGATGATCACCTCGTCCTCGTCGATATAGGCCTCCATCAGGTCACCGGGGCCGTAGCCGGGCAGACCGCAGACGAAGACGGTGTCCAGGTCCCGGGCCAACTGCGCCTCGGTGTAGTCGAACCGCTCCAGGACTTCCTGGACGTCGGCGCCGTGACGCTCGAGCACGAAAGGTATGAGGGCGAGGATCCGCGAAAGCCGGTCCACGGTGCGAGCGCTGATCACGGCAGGTTCTCCAGCGCCGCCTTCACCCGGTCCGCGATGTCCTCTCTGGCCTCCTCTGGCGCGAGCACCTCGGCATGCTCCCCGAAGCTGAGGACCCACCCGACGAAGGCGTCGTGGTTGGCGACAGGGACCCGGGCCGTCAGGCCGCCGTTGGGATCGGGCAGGCCAAGGGTCCGCGCCGCCCACCAGGACACCTCGGCATCGAACTCCACCTCCGCCTCGATGAGCGGGTCGTGGCCGGCCTCCCATGGCTGGGTGTCGACCGCCCTCCGCACGTCGAATCTCCTCGGCTTCTCGAAGGCGCCAGGCTCGCTTCCGACGCCGAGGCTCTCGATGCGGTCGACGCGGAACACTCGCTCCCCCTCGACGCCGGCTCCCACGAGGTACCAGTGGCCCCTC
>JAHWLC010000120.1 GCA_019347585.1 Actinomycetota bacterium
CTCGCCCGGCTGCCCACCTGGCGGCGGGGCCGTCGCGGTCTCCTCCTCTCCACCGGGAGCGGGGAGCATCGAGAAGAACACCTCGAACGCGGTGTCGAATGCTCGCTCGTGGCGCAGGTTCTTCACCAGCGTGGCGCGAAGCGTCTCCTTGAGGGCGGTGCGGCTCCCGATGTCGATGGCCTCGACCGCCTCCATGGCATCGATCGCCTCCACCATCGACACCGGGACGCCCGCTTCGCGGAGCTCGTCGATGAAGCCGGTGACGACGGAGAGCATGCTCAGCCCCGGGGGCTCGAAGTCAGCTCCTTGGCGGCCTTCTCGATGTCCGTCTGGTACTTGAGCAGCACATGGAGGGTGTCCCCGAGAATCTCCTCGTCGACGTCCTCGACGGCCAGGGCGAGGAGGGTGCGAGCCCAGTCGATGGTCTCCGAGACGGACGGTGCCTTCTTCAGATCGAGGTTGCGCACCGATCGCGCCACCCGGGCCACCTGCGACGCCAGGTGCTCGGACAGCCCCGGGACCCGCGCCGCCAGGATGGCCTGCTCGCGTTCGGGGTCGGGGTAGTCGATGTGGAGGAAGAGACAGCGCCGCTTCAGCGCCTCACTCAGCTCCCTGGTGTTGTTGGAAGTGAGGAAGACCATTGGCTGCGAGCTCGCCGCCATGGTGCCCAGCTCGGGTATCGAGACCTGGAAGTCGGACAGGATCTCGAGTAGCAGCGCCTCGGTCTCCACTTCGACCCGGTCCACCTCGTCGATGAGGAGCACGACCGGGTCCGGGGACCGGATCGCCTCCAGCAGCGGCCGGGTGAGGAGGAACTCCTCGGCGAAGATGTCATGGGAAATCGAATTCCAGTCCTGGTCTGCTTCGGCCTGGATGCGGAGGAGCTGCTTTTTGTAGTTCCACTCGTAGAGCGCCTTGGCCTCGTCGAGACCCTCGTAGCACTGGAGGCGGATCAGCCGCCGCCCCAGCACGGCGGCCATGGCCTTGGCCAGTTCCGTCTTCCCCACCCCCGCCGGACCTTCCACCAGGACCGGCTTGCCGAGGCGGTCGGCGAGAAACACCACCTGGGAGATCCTCTCGTCGGGCAGGTAGTCGACGGAGGTGAGCGCTTCGGCGACGCGGGCAGGACTGGAGATGTCGGGGTGACTCATGGAGAGGAGCCCATTGTACGGGCGTCACATTTGTGCGAACCCAGGGTTCTACACGTCGTTATACGCGGTCTGGAACCCTGGGTTCGCATTTAGGAGGACTCTGCGCAGTCGCGGTATACCCTGATCCCCCGTGCTGAAGCGGTCGAGATGCGAATAATCGTGGTGGGAGCCGGCGCCGTCGGCTCCTATCTCGCCGAGCGTCTCTCGGCGGAAGGTCAGGACGTCGTAGTCATCGAGGACGACGAGGACCGCGCCGCCCAACTCCAGGAGTCGATCGACGCCCTCGTGCTCGTCGGAAATGGCGCCAGTGCGCAGATGCTGGAGAAGGCGCGTGCCGAGAAGACCGACCTCCTCATCGCAGTCTCCAATTCCGACGGCGCCAACATCCTCGCCTGCCACACCGCCACCGAGCTGGGGACCAAGATGACCATCGCCCGTATCGAGCATCCCGAGCTGAGGGAAGGCGCGGATCGTCTCGGCGTCGATGTGGTGATCGACCCTTCGGCCACCGCCGCCAAGGAGCTGGTCGGCGTGGTCGGGGCCGGCGGCGCGAGCGAGCTCGTCGAGTTCGCCGACGGGAAGCTGGTGATGGTCGGAGGGAGGGTCGACCGAGACGCCCCTATTACCCGTGCCCCCCTTCGGGAGCTGAGGATGCGCCGGGCGGAATGGGGGTGGGTGGTGGCCGCATTGGTCCGCGACGGAAGGACCATCGTCGCCCACGGCGACACTCTGGTGAGGAGTGGCGACCACGCCCTGTTGATGACCACCGACGACCGGGTCAACGAAGCCACCAAGATGATCGGGCTCAAGCGCCGCAACATCGAGCGCGTGGTGATCATGGGCGGAACTCGCCTGGCGGAGCTGAGCGCCGACGAGATGGCCCATGCCGGCCTGTCCGTGGTCGTGGTGGATGAGGACCGCGACCGCTGCCGATACCTCGCCTCGCGCCATCCCGACGCCCTCGTGGTCAATGGCGATCCCACCGACCCCGCCGTGATGGGCGATCTCGAGCTCGGACCCAAAGATGTCGTCATGGGTCTCAGCGGATGGGACGAAGTCAACATGCTGGGTTGTCTGGTGGCCAAGGCCATGGGAGCGGGGATGGCGATCGCCCGCTTCAACCGGATCTCATATGTCGGCCTGCTCAGCGGGCTGGGCATCGACGCCGCGGTGTCGTCCCGACTGATGGCGGCGAGCGCGATCTTGCGCTTCGTCCGCCAGGGGCAGGTGGAGCGGGTGGCGACCTTCTCGGACACCGATGCCGAGGCCATCGAGATCGAGGTCGAGCCGGGGGCCGAGGCCTGCAATCGGTCGCTGCTCGATCTCAATCTTCCGCTGGGGGTGGTGGTCGGCGGCATTTCGCGCAAGGGCACCACATTCGTGCCCGACGGATCGACCGTGGTCAGAGCCGGGGACCACATCATCTTCTTCTCCCTTCCCAGGGACATCGAGGAGTCCGCGGCCCTGTTCACGGCATGACCGGGCGATCCCCCAAGCCGAGGAACCCCGCCCTCTCCCTGATCAAGACGGTGGCCTATGTGCAGGGGTCGGTTCTGGTCTTCGTCGCCGCCGCGATGGCCGCCTCGGGTTTGGTCTCGCTCCTCTACCGCGAGCTCGGGACGGCTGTGGCCATCGGCATCGCCGCCGCGGTGACCGCCCTCTTCGGCTACGGGACCCGACGGCTCGTTCCTCGGCCGGCCTCGATCACAGTGAAGCAGGGGTTCGCCACAGTGGGCCTGGCCTGGTTCGTCTTCTCCATTTTCGGCGCGCTCCCCTATCTCGTCTCGGGGGCGATACCCGACATCTCCGATGCCGTATTCGAGGCGGCGTCGGGTTTCACCACCACCGGGGCATCCATCCTCGCGGACCCGAGCGAGTTGCCCAGAGGCATCTCGTTCTGGAGGGCGCTCACCCAGTGGATGGGCGGCATGGGGGTCATCGTCCTCGGTGTGGCCATCCTCCCCCTCCTCGGGACCGGAGGCATGCAATTGGCTCGGGCCGAATCGCCCGGTCACACCCCTGACCGGCTCACCCCCCGATTCCAGGAGACGGCGAAACGCCTGTGGCTGATCTACGCGATCGTCACCGCCATCGAACTGGTCCTGCTGGCCGCCGGGGACATGACCGGTTTCCAGGCGGTCATCCACTCGTTCACCACCATGTCGACTGGCGGATTCGGCACGGAGGCAGACTCCCTCTCCGGCTTCAGCGTCTACACGCAGTGGGTGGTGACTGTTTTCATGTTCCTGGCAGGGATCTCATTCGCCCTCCACTTCCGGGCCTGGTCGAAGCCGATGGAGTACACGAAGAACTCCGAGTTCAGGCTGTACACGCTCATCACCGTCGTCGCCATCATCATCGTGGCGGGGGGCCTTCTCCGCGATCTCGAGTTTGCCGATGCGGTCCGGGTGGCTTCGTTCAACACCATCTCCCTGACCACCACCACCGGGTACGCCTCCGCCGATTTCGGGGTCTGGCGGCCAGCTCTCCAAATCATGGTGGTAGGTCTCATGTTCCTCGGAGGCATGGCCGGCTCTACCGCCGGCGGGATGAAGACATTCCGGATCGGGATCTTGAGCAAGGCCGCTTTCGCCGACCTGAGACGGCTGGTCCACCCCCGCGGAGTGTTCGTCACCCGGCTCGGAGGCACCCGGGTCTCCGACTCGGTCGTCGAGTCGGTTCAGTCGTTCTTCCTGTTCTACATGTTCCTGTTCATGACCTCGACGTTCATCCTCGCTTTCATCGACGCCAACCTCAGCGAGGACCTCGATCTCGTCACCGCGGTATCCGCGGTCGCCGCTTCCATCGGGAACATAGGGCCCGGTTTGGGTGAGGTTGGACCTGCCTCCAACTACTCGGGGCTCCCCGGTCTCGCCAAGTGGATGTTGTCGAGTCTCATGATCGTGGGCCGTCTCGAGATCTTCCCGGTCCTGGTGCTCTTCACCAAGGACCTCTGGAGGAGATGAGCCCAAAATCCCCGAACCCAGGGTTCCACACGTCGCTATACGGGGTCTAGAACCCTGGGTTCGCCGGTTTACTCCTCCTCTTGGGGGGTGAACTCGAAGCTGAGCTCGCCGATGCGGACCTCGTCACCGGCGACCGCCCCGGCATTGTGCAGCGCCTCGTCGACGCCGAGGCGGGCCAAACGTCGGGCGGCCAGATCGGCGGCCTCGGGCACGGTCAGGTCGGCGAGGGCGATGGCGCGTTCCGCCGCCTGTCCCGTCACCCGCCAAGCGTCGCCATCCCTCTTCACCTTGAAGCTGGGCCCCAGCGGGCGGTGCAGGATGAAGCCTTGCCTATGGGGCGCTTCCCGCTCCGCCAGCTCGACCATGTCGGCGATGGCATGGAGCGCCTCGCGCACTCCCTCGCCGGTGAGAGCGGAGACGGGTAGCGCACCCGTGGCCTCCACCACCTCCTCGGTCGGGTAGGCGTCCGCCTTGTTCACCAGCACGAGACGCGGGCGATCGGCCAACTCCGGCGAGTAATCGGAGATCTCCCGGGAGAGGATGCCGAGCTGCTCGAGGGGCGAGTG
>JAHWLC010000121.1 GCA_019347585.1 Actinomycetota bacterium
TGCCCAAGCTGTTCGTCAACGCCGAGCCGGGCTCGATCCTCACCGGGCGTCAGCGGGAACTGGTACGGGGGTGGCCCAGCCTCAGCGAGGTGACCGTTCCCGGCGTCCATTTCCTCCAGGAGGACTCGGGAAGGGCCATCGGAGACGCCATCGCCGCTTGGCTGGGGACCATCGGGTAGGGCCGGCCCATGCTCCTCGTCGCCGTCCCCGCAGTGTTCCTCGCTCTCGTGGCGCTGGCGACCTTGCTCGGCCGCTGGGTCTGGTGGCTCGACGTCCTGGCCAATTTCCGGGTGCACTACTTCGCGATCCTCACCGTCGCCGGGCTCGTCATCGTCGTGTCCAGGTGGCGCAACCTCGGCTACGCCATTCTCGGCGTCGCCTTGGTCAACCTGGTCTTCGTGCTGCCCCTCTATGTCGGTTCGCCGGGTGAGGGCGACCCCGGAGCCCCGGCGATGCGGGTGATGTCGTTCAATCTTCTCTCCAGCAACGAGAACTTCTCGGGGGTGATCGAATACATCGACACCGTCGATCCCGATCTGGTCCTGTTGCACGAGGCGAGCCGTCCCTGGGAGGCAGCCATCGATTCCTCGGAACTGCGATACGAGATGATCCGTCCCCGCTCGGACGATCTCGTGTTCGGGACCCTCGTCCTGGTCCGTCAGGAGAGGGTGGAGGCGATCTCCCACGGGTTCGCCGCCGACCAGCCTCGGGCTGTCGAGCTCCACTACCGGCCCAGCGGGTGGCCCGAGCCCATCCAGGTCCTGTCGACCCACCCCCTGGCCCCGACCGAAGCGAGAAGGGCCGCCCTGCGCAACGCCCAGATCCGCTTTGCCGCCGAGTGGGCGGAGAGCCGGGAGGGTGCGGTGATGGTGGTGGGCGATCTCAACGCCACGCCTTGGTCGTGGCCGTTCCGCCTGCTCACCGAGGCCGGGCTGCGCAACTCCCAGATCGGCTTCGGGGTGCAGGCGAGCTTCCCGGCGACCTCGATCTTCCTGGTCCGGGTGCCCATCGATCATCTCCTTCACAGTGAGGCATTGGTAGTGAGGGACCGTTACCTGGGCCCGGCCCTGGGATCGGACCACTTCCCGCTGGTGGTGGACATCGAGTTGCGGCCCTGACCTTCTTCCCCGCTCACCGGGGAGTGCCGCCGCCGGCGGGGAGGGGGATCCGTCCGGAGGTCGAGACGGAGGGGACCTCCGGCACGAGATCCGCACGGTTATCTTCACCCCCGATGACCGACCGATACGCCGAGCACCGCAGGCGTCTCGCCGAGTTGGTGGGGAGCGAGGGTCTGGCGGTGGTACCGGCCGCCAAAGAGGTGATCCGGAACTACGACGTCCCTCACGCCTTCCGCCAGGACAGCGCCTTCTGGTACCTGACCGGGTTTCACGAGCCGGACGCGGTCGCGGTGATCGCTCCTGGCCACGAGGACGGCGAATACACGCTCTTCGTCAGGCCCCGGGACCCCGCCCAGGAGGTGTGGACGGGATTCCGGGCCGGAGTCGAGGGGGCCAAGGAGCGGTTCGGAGCCGACGCGGCCTACGAGATCTCACAGCTCGACGAGGTACTGGAGCGCTACATGTTGGGAAGGGAGGTGCTCTGGTACGCCGCCGGCAACGACCAATTCGACGATCGCATCACCAAAGTCATCACCGCCGCCCGCGCCCATCGGGAGCGTTTCGGAACCACTGCCCCCTCGACCGTCAAGGACATATCGGTGCCGCTGGGGGAGATGATGCTCATCAAGAGCGCCGAAGAGGCGGAGAGCCTGAGAGAGGCGTGCGAGCTGACCGCTCTAGGCCACCGCGAGGCGATGCGCTTCGCCGCACCCGGCATGTACGAGTACCAGGTCCAGGCCGCCCTCGAGTACTACTGGCGCCTCAACGGCTCGCCCCGCAACGGCTACGGCTCGATCGTCGCCTCGGGGGCCAACGCCTGCATCCTCCACTACGAGCAGAACGATGCCTTGATCGGAGACGACGACCTGATCCTCATCGATGCCGCCTGCGAGATCGACGGCTACTCCTCCGACATCACCAGGACCTTCCCGGCTTCCGGTTCGTTTACCGGGCCCCAGCGCGACGTCTACGAGGTGGTGCTCGCCGCAGAGAAGAAGGCTCTCGAGATGTCGGCCCCCGGCGGCACGCTGCGAGCCATACACGACGAGGCAATTCGCATCCTGACCGAGGGAATGGTGGGCCTCGGCCTGCTCCCTCTCTCCGTGGAGGAGTCGCTGGCAATGCACCACTACACCAGCTTCTACATGCACGGCACCTCCCACTGGCTCGGCCTCGACGTCCACGACCGGGGGAGTTACCGGCTGGAGGGCAAGTCCCGGCCCCTCGAGCCGGGAATGTCTTTCACTGTGGAGCCCGGCCTCTACGTGGCAGCCGACAAAGAGGAGATCGAGCTCACCCTCCTCCGCTACGACATCGACGAGCGCAACGAGCGGCGCGTCCTCTTGGGGAAGAAGGCTGCTGCGGCCAAAGAGGCCGAAGAGGCGGAGGAGGCCGAGAAGATCACCCACCGGGTTCCCGAGCCCCTCCTCGGGATCGGGGTGCGCATCGAAGACGACGTCCTGATCACGCCAGAGGGGCGCGACGAGATGACCGATTCGGTGCCCAAGGAGATGGAAGAGGTCGAGGCGCTTTGCGCCGAGAGCTCCGATCTACCCACTCAGACCGTGACGGGGATGGCATAGAGCAGCACCGCCAGAAAATGCAACAGGCTCCCTGCCACCACGAGGAGGTGGAACACCTCGTGATAGGAGAAGGTGCGGGGTGAGATCCGGGGCCGTTTGCTGACGAACACCACCACTCCGGCCAGGTAGAAGAGCCCGCCGGCCACGATCATGTATACCGCCCCGGCCCCGAGTCGCTCCACGATCTGTCGCACCCACATCAGGGCGGCGAGCCCCAGGCCCACCTGCAGGGTGATCGACAGGCCCGTCCCCACCGAGCGGCGCCCCAGCTTGAGCAGGACCCCGGCGAGGCCTGTCCCCCAGATCAGGGCGAGCGCACCGCCCAGGGAGCCGTCGTCGAGGGCGGCGATGGCGATCGGGGTGAACGTCGCTGCCACCAGCACGTAGATCATGGCGTGGTCGATTCGCTGCCATCGGCCCTTCCACCGCTCCCCCCAGGGGACGGAGTGGTAGATCGTGGACACGGTGAACATGGCCACCAGCGCGGAGCCGAACGTCACCGCTCCTGCCAGCGCCTTCTCGTTGCCCCATGCCGTCGAGGCCAGCTGGGCGAGCCCGGCGGCCGCCGCCACCGCGGCGCCGCCATGGAGGAACCCTCTCACCGGGTTCTGCATGCGGCCCAAAGTCACCCGTTCCATCTTCCCCTCCAGGATATTGGAAGGCAGCCTCGATCCGATTGGCATTGCCGCTGCTTGTACCATGAGGAGCCGTATGGCGCTGAGCCTGCTCTACCGCCTCTATGAGAAGAACCTGCTCGTCGGGCTCGATCGTGACCGGCTTCCCCGCCACATCGGGATCGTGCTCGACGGGCATCGCCGGCATGCCCGCGCCGAGGGCCATCCCTCCTACGCCGTCGCCTACCGGGAGGGGATGAGCCGGTTCGAGGAGTTCCTGGGCTGGACCGCCGAGCTCGACATCCCCGCGGTGAGCGCCTGGGTGCTCTCCAAGGAGAATCTGGCCCGTCCTCGAGAGGAGCTGGGCCCCTACTTCGACGTCCTCGTCGAGCTGTTCGCCAGGCTGCCCGAGACCTGCAGTCGGCACGATCTCGCTCTCAGGTTCATCGGGAGCCTCGATCTCCTCCCCGATCATCTGGTGAGCGCGGCCAAGCAGGCCGAGGAGGCCCACCCCGCCGGTTTGCGCCGGCTCAACATCGCCATGGGCTACGGGGGCCGCCAGGAGATCGTCGACGCCGCCAAAGACCTGGTGACCGATCTGGTGGCCCGCGGTGTGCCCGCTTCCGAGCTGGCCTCTCACATCGACGCCGGCTCGATGGCGGCCCACATGTACACCGCCGATCTCCCCGACCCCGATCTCCTCATCCGAACCTCGGGCGAGTCCCGTCTCTCCGGTTTCCTCCTCTGGCAGTCCGCCTACGCCGAGTTCGTCTTCGTCGACGTCAACTGGCCGGCCTTCCGCCACGTCGACTTTCTCCGCGCCCTGCGCGACTACACGGGCCGCTCCCGCCGCTTCGGTCAGTGATTGGGACTAACTCGTCACCATTCCCGGGTGGAGGTGTCCGACATCGCCGAGTTGGCGGAGGGAGAAGCCCCAGCCGGTGCTGATCCGGGACATGGTGAGGCGGGAGATGCCGGTGTGGGGCTGGCGGAAACGCTCCCACTCCCAGGGGACCGGCTCGAGACCGAGGAGATGGCCCAGGATGATGGCGTTGGTCCCGGCGTGGGCCACCACGACCACCCTCTTGTCCGGGTCGTCGACCGTCCATAGATGGCGGTGGTCGGGATCCATCGGATGGATCCCGTGGCTCTCCATCGTATGGGTGAGGCCGGACACCACCCTCTCGTGGAAGTCACGGAAGCTCTCCCCACCGGGCAGGCCGTCCCACATCTCCTCCATGGTCCGGAAACTGGACTCCTCCAGGATCCGCTCGATCTCCTCGACCGGCTCGCCCTCCCAATCCAGCGGGTTGTGGATCT
>JAHWLC010000122.1 GCA_019347585.1 Actinomycetota bacterium
TTGGCCCCGTCGACTTGGAAGAACTCGCCTTGGAAGCTGAATTCCTCGCCGGCCCACAATCCGGTGATGATCTCGAGGGCTTCGTCGTACTTACCCAAGGGCTCTGGGGTCGTACTCCCCTTCAAACGTCTCGTAATACGGCTTTAGGCCGAGTCCGGTTCCGAGCAAGACACGGCCGTTCGAGAGCTGATCGAGCGACGCCAGTGTGTGCGCCAACTCCCAGGGGAGCTTGGCCGGAACGGGGGTTATCCAGGTGCCGAGAATGATCCGCTCGGTCCGAGCGGCGATATTTGCCAGGACGGTCCAGGGATCGGACCAGCCCTCCCAGATCGAGTCGCTGACGAAGACGCCGTCCCATCCTGATTCCTCGGCAACAACGGCGTGCTCCACAACCTGGTCGATATCGAGTACCGGACCATTCTTCAGCCAGACGCCATGCTTCACCAAAGCGAGCCTCCTCACATACTCGCCTCCGAACCTAGGCACATCGGGCTGGGGTGTTCATGCACCGGCCGGCGGGTTCCTCATCGCCACCGTATGGCTGATGGCGGCGCTGCTGGGCTGAGCCGCCCTCAGTCCTCGCCGGGTCCCTTCGCCTTCTCGGCTATCTCGGCGACGATTTCGGCATTGGCCAGGGTGGTGACGTCTCCGAGCTGCCGGTGCTCGGAGATGTCCTTGAGCAGGCGTCTCATGATCTTCCCCGACCGTGTCTTGGGGAGATCGTCGGTGAAGACGATCGACTGGGGTTTGGCTATCGGGCCCAGCACGTCGGCGACGTGGTTCCGCAGCTCTGCGAGGAGGTCCTCGTCGCCGGTGGCGGTGCCGCGCAGGGTGACGAAGGCGGCGATGGCCTGACCGGTGAGCTCGTCCTTGCGCCCCACCACGGCAGCCTCCGCTACCGCGGGATGGCTGACCAGCGCCGACTCCACCTCCGTGGTGGAGATGTTGTGCCCCGAGACCAGCATGATGTCGTCCACCCTGCCCAGCAGCCAGTAGTAGCCGTCCTCGTCGCGTTTGCAGCCGTCACCTGGGAAGTAGCGACCCGGAAACCGGGACCAGTAGGTGTCGACGTAGCGATCGTCGTCCCCGTAGATGGTGCGGGCCATCGACGGCCAGGGCTTGGTCAAGACCAGGTAGCCGCCGCCACCCAACGGCACCGAGTTGCCGTCGTCGTCGACCACGTCGGCGAAGATGCCCGGGAAGGGGATGGTGGCCGAGCCCGGCTTGGTGGGGACGACGCCGGGCAGGGGGGTGATCATGATGCCTCCGGTCTCGGTCTGCCACCAGGTGTCGACCACCGGGCAATCCCCACCTCCGACGTGCTCGTGGTACCACATCCAGGCCTCGGGATTGATCGGCTCTCCGACGGTCCCGATCACCCGCAGCGAGGACAGGTCGTGCTTGTCGACGTGCTCGTCGCCCCATTTCATGAAGGAGCGGATAGCGGTGGGCGCGGTGTAGAAGATGGTGACCCCGTACTCCTCGATGATCTGCCACAGCCGGTGATAGCCGGGGTGGTTGGGCGCCCCTTCGTACATCACGCTCGTGGTCCGATTGGCGAGGGGCCCGTAGACGATATAGCTGTGCCCGGTCACCCAACCGATGTCCGCTGCGCACCAGTAGACGTCCGAATCCGGCTTGACGTCGAAGACCAACGAGTGGGTCGTCGCCACACCGGTGAGATAGCCGCCCTGGGTGTGCACGATCCCCTTCGGCTTGCCGGTCGTGCCCGAGGTGTACAGGATGTAGAGGGGGTGCTCCGCGTCGAGGATCTCGGGCTCGCACTCGTCGGACTGGCCCTCGACCAGGTCGTGGTACCAGATGTCTCTGCCGTCGGTCATCTCGACCCCCTGGTCGGTTCGCTCGACCACGACGACATGGCTGACATCTGGCGTCCTCTGCAGTGCCTTGTCGGTGTTCTCTTTGAGGGGGACCACGTTCCCACCCCGCCACGCCCCATCCTGGGTGATGACCAGCCGGGCGTCGGCGTCGAGGATGCGGCTGGACAAGGCGTCGGCCGAGAACCCGCCGAACACCACCGAGTGAACCAGACCGAGACGGGCGCAGGCGAGCATCGCCACCGGCAGCTCCGGGATCATGCCCATGTAGATGGCGACCCGGTCACCCTTCTCCAGGCCGAGCCTCTTCAGCCCGTTGGCGAACCGGTTGACCTCGCCGGCGAGATCGGAGTAGCTGATGGTCCGGGTGTCCCCCGGCTCACCGACCCAGTGATAGGCCACCTGATCCCCGTGATCCTGGAGATGGCGGTCGAGGCAGTTGTAGGAGAGATTGAGCTTTCCGTCCTCGAACCACTTGAAGAAGGGGGGGTCGGAATCGTCGAGGACCATTGTGGGCTCGGTGAACCAGGTGATCCGGTCCATCGCCTGTTTCTTCCAGAAGGCCTCGAAGTCATCCGCTGCCTCTTCGTGGATGCCTGGCCTGGCGTTGGCCTGGGCGGTGAAGTCTTCGGAGGGGGGGAAAATTCGCTCCTCGTGGAGCAGGTTCTCCAGCGCCTGGGTCATGAAGTCATTCCTCCTCTGTGATCGAGGTAGCCGAACCTACCAAGTCCCGCCCCATCGACCAGACGACGATCCCGGCCAGGGCGGCGAGGTACATGAGCAGATCGCCGGTGGACGAGTAGATGGTCGCATACCCCGGCTCCTGTGATCCGGTGATCAGTTCGACGTTCCCGAGACCGGTGGTGACTCCCACCGACCCGAGCGGGTCCACGAACGTCGACTTTCCCGTGACCGCGGCGTGGATCAGGGGCACGCCCAGCTCGACGGCTCTCATCCGGGTCATGCCGATGAACTGGTCGGAGGCAGGTGTGAGCCCGTACGACGCCTCGTTGGTGGCGACCACCAGGACCTCGGCCCCGGCGCGCCGGTGCTGCAACGCGTAGCGGGAGAACCCGCCCTCGAACGAGATCACCGATCCCAATCGGTAGCCGCCCAAATCGAAGATGACCGGTCCGTCACCCCGAATCATGTCCCGGGGCACGCGGTCCAGGGCGGGGATCGACCCGAAGACCGGGCGCCAGGGGATGTACTCCCCGAAGGGAACGGGATGCTGCTTGCGATACTCACCGGCGATCAAGCCGGTGTCGTCGAAGTACACGTTGGCGTTGATCCAGTGCGTGTCGCTCACCGTTCGGTCACCTCCTACGAGGAAGGCCGCTCCCAGTCGGATCACCTCGGCCGCGATCGCCTCCCTGACGTCCTCGTTGAGCACCGGATCGGCATTGGTCGCTCCAGTGGACCCTTCGGGCCAGACGACCAGGTCGACATCACCAGGTTCGATGGTCCTGGTGAGCTCGAGGTGCTGTTGGTAAGTGCGACGTCTCTCGTCGGGAGGGCAGCGCTCGAAAGGACACGGGGTGGATCCCTGAACGATCGCGGTACGGAGCGATCCGCCGTCGACACCCCCTTCTCCGACACCGGCACTACTGACCAAGGCGACTGCCAGGATCAGAGCGATCGACCACAGCAGCCGGTATTCGAAGCGACGGGCGATGGCACTGGCTGTGACCGCGGCGATCAGCACCACGAGGATCGTCAGACCCGAGGTGCCCACCACGGCGGCGGGGCGCCGGGTGAACAGCGCGTCCGACAAGGCATAGCCGGCCGCGCCCCATTCGAAGCCGCCCACCGGGAAGTGGTAGCGGACGAGCTCCATGAGAGCCCAGCCTCCCACCGCGAGCGCCGACCAGGACCCGGGGTCGCGGTGATTCTGACGGGAGAGCCACCAGGCGAACACCACGATGTACAGGGCCTGCACCGGCACCAGGATCAAAGCGAGCAGCTCCAGCTCCGAGAGCCACCAGAGCAGGCCGCCGAAGAAGCCCAGTCCATAGAGGACGCCGATGAGGAGCCCCTGGCGGGGCGTGGCTGACAGCCTGATCGCGGCCAGGAACAGGCTGGTCCCGATCACGATGAGCCAGCCCGGCCCGAAAGGAGGAAAAGCGAGGACGGAAACCAGTGCGCCGAGAAGCGCCAGAAACCAGGGAATCACTGCGAAAAGGGTAGGGAGCGCCGGGCAAATAGAGTCGCCGTCATGTGGGAAGGTGACGTCTGGGTTGCCGCCCGAGCGGCGAGGGCGGGAGCCGACATCGTCCAGACGGGCTTCTTCGAGCCTTTCGAGACGGAGCTGAAAGGGGCGGTCGATCCCGTGACCCAGATCGACCGTGACGCCGAGCAGGCGATACGCGCCGTGATCGCCAGCCACTTCCCCGACGACGCCGTCCTGGGCGAGGAGGAAGGCGGGGCAGCTGACTGGCGCCGAGGAAGAGTGTGGATCGTCGACCCCTTGGACGGGACGGTGAACTTCGTGCGTCGTCTCCCGCAAGTCGCGGTGTCTGTGGCGCTCTGGCAGGATGGGCGGCCGCTGGTGGGCGTGGTCATCGATGTCGCTCGCAACGACGAGTTCGTGGCCGTCACCGGGCAGGGAGCCACGTTGAACGGCTCGTCGATCCAGGTCTCGCAGACCGATCGCATGGAGGATGTCCTGGTGGCCACCGGGTTCCCCTACGACCGCACCCGTTACGCCGGCGCCTATCTGAAGGTGGTCGAGGAGGTGATGATCCGCACCCGCGGCACCCGGCGTCTCGGCGCCGCCGCCTTGGACCTGGCC
>JAHWLC010000123.1 GCA_019347585.1 Actinomycetota bacterium
AAGCAGTACCGATGTCCGTTTTCGAGCAGCCATCGCGATTGTGCCGCCACCAGGGCCGTGGCGTAGCCATGCCGGCGGTGAGGCTCCGGCGTGTACACGGGCCCGATGCGAATTCCGCTCGGGGTCTGGCCCCCGTGTCCGGAGAGGGACATCGGGACCCCCTCGAGCTCCCATATCCAGAACCCTGCCTGCAGCCCATCTCCCGGGAGTCGGGAACGCACGGTGGTGGGGATTCGCTCCGTCGGGGCGCGAGGATCGGCTTCTTCGTGGAAGGCCAGCACCCACCCGGTGAGCAAGTCGAGGTCCTCTGAACTGGCCGGTCGGGGCCCGCCCGGCACCACCGGGACGTCCTCGACCTCGTCGATGGCGAAGACGCCGTGGGACACCGTCTCCACCGCCTCCTGGCCGGTCGTCTCCGCCCAGATCTCGACGAACCGGCCCACCCATGGCTCGTTCCCGAGAATGCCGGGCATGTCGACTCCGGACCCGGCGATCACCTCGGCCAGGGAAGCCAGCGCCGCTTCGGTGTCCGGGTCGGCGAGGAGGAGGTTCTGGGGCGGCGTCATCGCGGCCGCGGCCACCGGTTCGTCGCACTCCTCGACGAGCCAGAGATGGAACTCCGGATACACCTCTGGCCGGGTGACCAGGGTGCCGGTCACCCCGAGGATCAGGTTGTTGCGGGCCTCGTGCCGGAGCAGGAGGGGGTCTGCGCTCCTGCGAAACAGAGCCGGGTCGGCGAAGCTCCGAGCCTCCATCAAGCCCCGACGCTAGATGGCCGCTACTCGGCCCGACTCTGCTTGGTGATCACCTCGCCGAGACGCTCGATGAGGTCGACCACCCGGTTGGAGTAGCCCCACTCGTTGTCGTACCAGGCCATCACCTTGACCAGCTTGCCGTCGAGGACCTGGGTCCCGCCGGCGTCGAAGATCGAAGAGTGGGGATTGCCGATGATGTCGGTGGAGACGATCGGGTCCTCGGTGTACTCGATGATCCCGGCGAACTTGCCGCCCGCCGCCTTCTTGATCGCGTTGTTGATCTCGTCGACGGTGACGTCCCGGCTCAGCTCCACCACCAGGTCGACCGTGGAGCCGTCGGGCACGGGCACCCTCATCGCCATCCCGTCCAGTTTCCCCTGGAGCTTGGGCAGTACCTCGCCCACCGCCTTGGCCGCTCCGGTCGTGGTCGGGATGATGTTCTCCGTGGCCGCCCGGCTCCGGCGCAGATCCTTGTGAGGGACGTCGGCGAGGCGCTGGTCGTTGGTGTAGGCGTGGACCGTGGTCATCACGCCCTTCTCGATGCCGAACTCGTCGTCGAGAACCTTGGCCAGCGGTGCCAGACAGTTGGTGGTGCAGGAGGCGTTGGACACGATCAGGTCCTCCGGGCCGAGCTGGTCGTCGTTGACCCCGAGGACCACGGTCTCGTCGATCTCGTCCTTGGCGGGCACGGTGAGCACCACCCGCTTCGCCCCTGCGT
Organism: Actinomycetota bacterium; assembly: GCA_019347585.1. Classification (GTDB taxonomy): domain Bacteria; phylum Actinomycetota; class Acidimicrobiia; order Spongiisociales; family ZC4RG35; genus JAHWLC01. Next base: position 1,474 of record JAHWLC010000123.1, read on the forward strand.
CGAGGTGCTTCTGCAGTGACGCCTTGTCGCGGAAGACGCCGGTGGCCTCGACGACGATGTCGACCTCGAGCTTCTCCCAGGGGAGAGCCGCCGGGTCCTTCTCCATGAGCATCTTCACCTCGTGCCCGCCGACTCGCATCAGCCCGTCGTCCAATTCGATCTCTTGGTCGAACCGGCCCATCACCGAGTCGTACTCGAGGAGATAGCCGAGGATGTCGTCGTCGGACAGGTCGTTGATCGCCACCACCTCGAGACCCGACTCGGGCCTGGAGGCGATTATGCGGAACACCGCCCGGCCGATCCTGCCGAAGCCGTTGATCGCGACCCTGGTCATGAGGAGCCTCCTTCGAGCTGAGCCGCAACCCGGCCGGCGACCTCGACGGCCCGGTGCGAATAGCCCCACCCGTTGTTGAACCAGGTGATCGTCTTCACCAAGTTGTCGCCGGTGACCATGGTGGCCAGGCTGTCGAAGATGCCGGAATGAGGGTCGAGGCGGACATCTGAGGACACGATCGGATCGCTCACGTAGTCGATGACCCCGTCATAGCGGTCCGCGGTGTCCTTGTGCACGGCGTCGTTGACGGTCTCGGTGTCGACCGCCTCCCGAGTCTGGGCAACCATGTCGACGGTGGACCCGTCGCTGACCGGAACGTTCAACGCCACCACATTGAGCTTGCCCTCGAGCTCGGGGAGCGCTTGGGTGATGATCTCCGCCGAGTTGGTCCCAGCCGGAATGATGTTCTCCCCGGCGGCCCGACTGGTGCGGTAAGTGTCGGTGGGGACGTCGGCGAGACGACCGGCGTTCGACATCGCCTTTACCACCGTCATAAAGGCCCGTTCGAGGCCGAAGGCATGGTCGAGGGTGGCCAGGATGGGAGCCGCCGCGTTCGAAGTGTTGGAGCCAAGCGCCACCATGTCAGGCTCGCGGGCGAGGATCTCGTCGTTTATCCCCCGGAGCAGCAGGGGGATCTCGCCCGGGATCTCGGGGCTGGAGGTGAGGATCACCTTCTCCGCACCGTTGTCGAGATGACCTTGCAGGGCCGCCCGGGTCCGGTACCTGCTGGTGGTGTCGAGCACGATCTCCGCTCCCGCCGTCGCCCAGGAAGTGTCGGCAGGGGTGCGTGCGTCGTTGAAGGCGACCTCCTTGGTGTCGTAGGAGAGGACCCCGTCCTCGTATGCGACCTCACCGGGGAACCGTCCGTACAACGAGTCGTACTTGAGCAGATAGGTGAGGGCCGCCGGGTCGGCGATGTCGCTGATCGCCACGATGTCGAGATCGTCCCGCTGGTGGAGGAGGCGGAAGACATTGCGGCCGATCCGCCCGAAGCCCATCAAGCCGATGCGTGTCATGGCGACATTGTGGGTCAAGGGCGCGCTCAATTCGAATCGCGGCAACACCCTGTTCGGCTCCACCCCGTTTGGATACGGTGATGGAGAGGAGGGGAGAATGGTCGTCGTCTACGCCCTGTCGCTCATGTGCCTGATGGCTCCGGTCGACGGGCCGGTGGTGGCGCCCTATGCGCCGGTCGGGAGGTATGCCGGTCACTGGGGAGTCGACCTCGCCGCAGCCGTGGGGGAGCCGGTGCGGTCGCCCGTTGCCGGAAAGATCACCTTCGCCGGCTCGGTCGCCGGGATGCGCACCGTGACCGTCGAGCCCATCGCCGGCTTCAAGGTCTCGGTCTCGTATCTCGCAGATCTGCAGGCGACGGCCGGCCAGAGGGTGGAGCGGGGCGAGGTGATCGCCACGGCGGGTCGGCCTCACGGCAGGCCGGGGGTGCACCTCTCGACCCGCGTCGCCGGACGGTACGTGGATCCCGATCCCTGGCTGAGATGTGTCGCCACCGATATCACCAGGGCGCTCCGGCTGGTCACGCCTCCCCACCCCTATCCTCGATCGCGTGCGCACCGGGATCCTCGGGGGGACCTTCGACCCCATCCACATCGCCCACCTCCACGCGGCGCAGACCGCGCGGCACCAGGCCGGACTCGATCGAGTGCTGATCATGCCCGCCGGCGATCCTTGGCAGAAGAGCGAGCATGGGGTCAGCCCCGCCCGGCACCGTCTCGAGATGGCGAGACTCGCCGTTGAGGATGTCGACGGCCTCGAGGTCGACGACCGTGAGGTCGACCGGGACGGCCCCACCTACACCATCGACACCCTGGGCACCTTTCCCGACGACGAGCAGGTCCACCTGGTGATGGGCGCCGATGCCGCCCTGGGAATCCCCTCGTGGAAGGAGGCGGACAAGGTGCGGAGCAGGGCGACCTTGCTGGTCGTGCCTCGGCCGGGCGTCGACTCCACGGTGCTGGCGGAGTTGATTCCCGAGGCGGTGTTCCTCGACATGGCGGTGCTCGAGATCAGCGGGACCGAGATCAGGGAGATGGCGAGCCGGGGAGCGCCATTCCGGTTCCTGGTCCCCGAAGTGGTGTATGAGTACATCACGGCCCACGGCCTCTATGCGGAAAGCGGATCAGACGATAGGGTGGGGGCCTCAACCGACACGGAGGAAGTCCCGTAGAGCAGAGCGTGGAAATGGCCCGGATGGCCGCCGATGCCATCTTCGCCAAGAAAGGCACTGACATCGCCCTGCTCGACGTCGCGGATCTGTTCGTTCTGTCGGATGTGTTCGTGATCGCCACCGGCACCTCCCGTCCCCATGTCCAGGCGCTCGCCGACCATCTCGAGGAGACCCTCAAGAAGAACCTCGAGGTCAAGCCGCTTCGGGTGGAGGGACGCAGCGAAGGCGAGTGGGTGCTGGTGGACTACGGGGACATCATCGTTCACATCTTCCAGGCAGCCCCACGGGAGTTCTACTCCCTGGAGCGGCTCTGGGGCGACTCCGAGCGGGTGCCTTGGGAGGAGCCGGTCGGGTCGGAGAGCTAGTCGATCCAGTTCGACGATCTCCCGCGAGATCCACTCCCGACACAACTCTAGTGGCCGGGTTCGGCCGAAACTCTCCCCGAACCGCTGGCCTCTTCTGTGCGGGCGAAGACGTCATCGGGGCCTCAATCGAGCGGGGTTATCATCGATCAACTCCCCGCGTAAACTGGCTGAACACCACGACGGGGCTGTAGCTCAGTTCGGCAGAGCACTTGACTGGCAGTCAAGGGGTCAGGGGTTCAA
>JAHWLC010000124.1 GCA_019347585.1 Actinomycetota bacterium
CGCTGCAAACCAATGAACAAGCGAGAAGTGTCGGTTTTGCGTCAGTCCTCTGATGAAAACGGACGGAGGCGACGATCTCCGTTCTCCGCCAGGCTCGTCATAGTCCCGACTGCCTCGGCGAGGCGCTCGTTGAGCCTGGCCACCGAGGGTCCGATCGACGAAGTTTGGGTTTCCACCGCCCTGACTCCGAAGGCGATACTGCCCAGGTTGGAGTTGATGGAGCGCAGTCTGCGGTGGAGCAGCACCAGATAGACGGCGAGTACCGCCACCAGCAGCACGATCTCGACCACGGTGAGCACGATGAGAAGGGTCACCGCTCTCTCCCAGAGAGGAAGCGGTGGTGCCTCTGCAGCTCCTCATCCAACTCCGCCACTGCCTTGGGGGCGGCGGCGAGCATCCAGGTGGTCGCGGTGTTGGCGGCGAGCTCGGTGGCGGTCTGCCAGGCGCTGCTGACGTTCTCGTCGATTCGCTTGACGGCTCGATAGAGGATGTGGAGCAGGATCCAGGCCACCACCGCGACCACCAGGCCCAGCCCCAGGGTCAGCCACCACAGCTCGGTATCGGTCACGTCAACCCCCCAGCACCTGCCGGGCGGCGGCGAGACGGTCGCGGATCGAGCCGACCCGGGCGTTGACCTGCTCCACCTCCCAAAGTGCCAGCGTCCGGTCCCGCGCCGTGGCGAGGGCCGCCTCGATGTCGTCGGCCTGATCGCCGATCTTGCGGGCGGTGAAGATCAGGATCAGTAACAGAGCCACGACGAGGATGACGACCACCCCTCCGATGATGTAGCCGATCAGCCATCCCGTGCTCAAAGTGGAGCCTTGCTCTGCTTCGGTTGGACTATACCCGCAGCTACAACGCCTATAGGCGGAGAACACCTACCGGGAGATCCCGATATAGTCCTCAGGGTCCGCTCCCAGGAGATCACAGCAGAATGGCCGCCCCTCCCCGCACCACTCCGGCCCAAGAGTTGCTCGATCTCCTCGGTCCCGTGGAAGGCTTTCACAGCCGCGAGGAGTACGGCGACTTCGGCCTCCCGGCGCGGGTGACGCAAGAGGACTACCTGGCCCCGTTTGCCCGCGCCTCGCGCGACAGTCACCTGGGGCCTCTGGAGAAAGTGCACGCCTTCTGGTTTGCCGGGATGAGTTGCGACGGCTGCACGGTCTCGGTGACCGGGGCCACCGCCCCCTCCGTGGAAAGCCTCCTCCTGGCTACGCATCCTGGTCTTCCTCAAGTGGTGCTTCACCATCCGGTGGTCAACCTGGAGTCGGGCCCGAACTACATGGAAGCCGCCGAGAGGGCGCTGAAGGGCGAGCTCGACGCGCCCTATGTGATCATCCTCGAGGGCTCCAGCACCGACGAGACCCTGGCCGTCCCTCATGGCGGCTACTGGTCGGCCCAGGGCGAGGAGCCCTGGGGAGAGGGCGGCGAGATGCGTACCGTCACCATCGACGAGTGGATCGCCCGCCTTGCCCCCGGGGCCGCCGCTGCCCTCGCCATCGGGACCTGCGCCACCTGGGGTGGCGTGCCAGCTGCCCGAGGAAACCCGACCGGGGCCATGGCCCTGATGGACTTCCTCGGCAAGGACTACCGATCCACGTTCGGCCTCCCCGTCGTCAACATCCCCGGCTGCGCCCCTCAGGGCGACAACTTCACCGAGACCGTGGCCGCGATCCTCTACTTCCTGCAGGGATTCGGGCCCCTTCCCGAGTTCGACGAGTTGGGCCGGCCCGCCTGGCTCTTCGGGGAGACGGTCCACCGCACCTGCACCCGGGGCGCCTATTACGAGGAAGGGGCCTTCGCCGACGAGTTCGGCGACCCCGAGTGCCTGGTCGAGATCGGATGCTGGGGACCGGTGGTCAACTGCAATATCACCTCGCGCGGCGCGATCCGGCATGTCGGCGGCTGCATGAACACGGGCGGAGCCTGCATCGGCTGCACCATGCCCGGCTTCCCCGACAAGTTCACGCCGTTCTACAAGCGGCCCCCGGGATCGACCATGTCGACCCTGGCCAGCAGGACGGTGGGGGCGCTCGTGACGCCGCTTCGTCGGTACACCACCGAACATCTGAACCGGACCCCGCGCTGGGACCGACAGGACTTCGTTCCCTCGGGTTGGTCGCGGGAGCGGGAAGAGCCCGGGTTCATTGCCGATCTAGGGCATCGTTTCTACGACGCCTTGCGGCGCTCCAACGACACCTCCAAATCAGATGCGGTCGAGTGGGGGAGAGGGCCGAACACGATCGGGGACGATTGATATGTGTTTCAAGAACCTGCCCGTCGAGTTCGACTCCGGAGGCGTCGCCACCCTGAGAGGCGGCATCCCCGATCCCTACTCGGTGACGGTCTCCAAACCGGAAGTGGGAGTCACCGACGCCGATCGGGAGGAGAAGATCCAGCGGCTGATGGCGTCCAACGGGCACATCAAGGACCTGAACATGGACCCGGTGACGCGGGTGGCCGGGGCGCTCGCGGTGCATGTGACCGCCGATCTCGACACCGGGTCCTACCTGGACGCGCATTCCCAGGCCACCCTGTTCCGCGGCTACGAGGTCATCCTCATGGGCCGAGATCCCCGTGACGCCATCTTCGTCTCCTCCCGAGCCTGCGGGGTCTGCGGCGGCGTCCACTCCCATGCCGCCGCCTACGCGATCGAGATGGCCATGGGCCTGGCCCCGCCTCCCCTTGGCACGGTGGTGCGCAACATGGGCGAAGCGGTGGAGATGGGATATGACAACCCGCTCCATCTATACCTGCTCGCCGGTCCGGATTACTCCGAGGCCGTGGTCAGCTCGGTCAATCCGGGTCTGTGGCGAAAGGCACAGACCTGGCGATGCGTGGGCACGGGGATCCACGGGTTCGTGCACATGTCGGACCTGATGGCCGCTCTCAACCCGCTGGCCGGCGAGCTCTACCGGGAGGGACTCGAGTTCACTCGGGTTTCCCGGGAGGCCTTCTCGCTGCTCCACGGCAAGTACCCCCATCCCCAGACCATCGTTCCCGGCGGGGTTTCCTCGACGATCACGGTGCAGGTCCTCAACGAATTCCACTCCCGGCTCTCCCAGTGCTTCGACTATGCCCGCCGCATGATCGCCGTCTGGGATGACCTCTGCGAGTTCTTCTACGAAGCCGACGATCGGTACCAGATGGTCGGCTACCGCCCCAACGACTTCATCGACCCCGGCTTCTGGGACGATCCCTACGCCTACGACGCCGACTACGCCACCTGCAACGACTGGGGGGAGAGGCGCTTCTCGACTCCCGGGGTGATCATCGACGGCGAGCTGGTCACCACCAGGCTCACCGACATCAACATCGGCTGGGAGGAGTTCGTCGACCACTCCTACTACGAGGACTGGGCGGGCGACCGCTACCAGACCGACGAGCTGGGCAACCCGATCAGCCCCTACCACCCCTGGAACAAGCAGACCATCCCCGCCCCATCGGGGAAGAACTGGCGGGAGAAGTACACCTGGGCGTGCACTCCCCGCTGGGACCGGACCAGCGTCGAGGCCGGCGCCTATGTCCGGCTGATGACCACCGCCATGGCCCAGAAGCAGCCGGAGAACGAGTTCATGCAGCCGACCGGCCACTCGCTGCGGATGACCATCCCCAAGGGGATGGGCCCCGAGATGGAGGTGGAGTGGCACGTCCCCGAGAAGTGGAACGCATTCGAGAGAAACCGGGGCCGGGCCTACCACTACCTCTTCGCCGCCCTGGTCGCCCTGGAGTCGCTGCTCGAGGCGTACCGGCTGCTCAAGGCGGGAGAGACCAGGGTGGCGGCGGTGCCCGCTGAAGAGCTCGAGGACCACATCCCGCGCGACGAGCGGCGCGGCGTCGGGTGGTGGGGGGCGGGTCGGGGATGGCTCACCCATCATCTGGTGATGGATGAGGGCAAGATCGTCAACTATCAGATATGCACCCCTTCGACGATCAACGCCTCCCCCCGCGACCCTTGGGACCAGCCCGGCCCCTTCGAGGAAGCGGTGATGAACACCCCGATCATCGAGGCGGTGGAGGACCCGTCGAAGTTCACCTCCATCGACATGCTCCGCGCCATCCGCAGCTTCGACCCCTGCATGCCCTGCACCACCCATGTGCACACCCCGCAAGGAACGGTGACGCGAGAGGTGAACACCTGCTCCTGCGGCGTCGACTGACCATCACACCGTTCCGGGGCTGGTCGGGATGAGAATCGTCATCGGGGGCGTCGGCCAGCTCTACCAGGGCGATCTCGACCTGGCGCGTCATGTCGTCGAGCGTCTCAAAGGCGCCGGTCTCGGTCCGCAGGTCGTGGTCGAGGACTTCGACTACGGGGCGGTCGCGGTGTCGCAGAGACTGGAGGATTTGCGGCCAGACGTCTTGCTCGTGGTTGGGGCCGCGCTGCGTGAGCGGGAGCCGGGGGCGGTGACGAGGAGGCGGATCGGCCCCGAGGCTCCGCCCCAGGATCAGGTTATGGCGTCGTTGGAGGGCGCGGTCACGGGCTACGTCACCATGGACATGTTGCTCGATGTCGCCAGGGCCTTCGGCTCGGCGCCGAGGCGGACGGTCGCCTTCGAAGTCGAGCCCGAGGAG
>JAHWLC010000125.1 GCA_019347585.1 Actinomycetota bacterium
CGTCCAGACCCCGGAGCGGGTGGCCCTGAGGGAGAAGGAGTTCGGCATCTGGCAGGAGATCACCTGGGCCCAGCTCTGGGAGCTCATCCTCGACGCCGCCCATGGACTTCTCGCGCTTGGAGTGGGCAAAGGTGACAGGGTGTCTATCCACTCCGAGGACCGCCCGGAATGGGTCATCCTCGACATCGCCTCGGTGTCGATCAGGGCGATCAGCGTCGGCCTCTACCCGACCAACCCTGCCCCGGAGGTGGAGTACCTGCTCAACGACTCCGGGGCCAAGGTGCACTTGGTGGAGGATCAGGAGCAGGCGGACAAGGTGATGGGGGTCATCGACAGCCTCCCCAATCTGGAGAAGATCATCCACGTCGAGCCCCGCGGCTTCCGCGACTGGAGGGACGACCCCCGCTTCATCTTCTGGGATGACTTCCTCGAGCTGGGCCGGGCCCATCGCGAGGAGCACGCCGGCGAGGTGGAGCGGACCATGGCCCGCGCCGAGGAAGAAGACATCATGACCCTGGTCTACACCTCGGGCACCACCGGGCCCCCCAAAGGCGCGATGCTCACCAACGGAAACGTCACCTACTGCATCGACACGCTGATCAACTCCGAGAAGCGGCTGGGCAGCGACGCCCCGGTCGGGCCCGATGACATCCTCCTCACCTACCTGCCGCTCTGCCACGTCGCCGAACGGATCTTCTCGACGTGGACCTTGGCCTCCAATGGGCCGGTGCTCAACTTCGCCGAGTCGATCGAGACGGTGCAGCAGAACCTGCGGGAGATTCAGCCCACGGTCTTCTTCTCCGTCCCTCGCATCTGGGAAAAGATCCACGCCTCGGTCCTCATCAAGCTTCACGACGCCACGCTGTTGAAGCGGCTGCTCGCCAGACCGGCGATGGCGGCGGCTGCCTACATCGGCCGCAAGCGGGTGGAGAACGGAGGCGATTTCACCGTCTCCTCGAAATTGCTCTACTTGCTGTTCAACTTGATCTTCTTCCGCAGCCTCAAGGAGCGGATCGGCTTGCGACGGTGCCGGTACGCCGCCTCCGGTGCGGCGCCCATCGCACCCGAGGTGCTCGAGTTCTTCATGGGCCTGGGGCTCCCCATCTACGAGCTCTACGGGATGACCGAGAACGTGGCTGTGGCCACTTGCAACTTCCCGGGGGAGGCGAAGGTGGGCACGGTCGGCGTGCCCTATGTCGAGGGGATCCTCCGTATCGACGAGGACACCGGTGAGATCCAGACCAAGCACCCGGGCGTCTTCCAGGGGTATTGGAACAAGCCGGAGAAGACGGGAAATGCGTTCACCGACGACGGATGGCTCAAGACGGGCGATGTCGGCGAGTGGGTAGATGGCACCCACGTCAAGATCGTGGACCGGATCAAGGACATCATCATCACCAGCGGCGGGAAGAACATCTCGCCGTCGGAGATCGAGAACGCCCTGAAGGTCTCCCCCTACATCAAGGAGGCCATGGTGATCGGTGACGGCCGTAAATATCTGTCGGCGCTGCTTGCCATCGAGTTCGACACGGTGGGTGACTGGGCCACCCGGCGCGGCATCCCCTACACCACCTACCGCGATCTCTCGGAGAAGCCCGAGGTGATCGAGCTGATGCAGAGTGTGGTCGACCGGGTCAACGAGAAGCTGGCTCGGGTGGAGAGCATCCGGAAGTTCCGGATGATCCCCAAGGAGCTCGACCACGAGGACGGGGAGCTCACCGCCACTCAGAAGCTGAAGCGAAACGCGATGAACGACATGTTCGGAGACTTGATCGAAGACATCTATCGGTCGTGATCCCCGACATCCTCATCGTCGCCCAGGAGGCCCCGGCGGCGGGTGCGTTCTCGAAGATGGTCGTCGAGGGGCTCTCCTTGGGCACGATCTACGCCCTGCTCGCGGTGGGGTTCGTCATCATCTTCAAAGCGACCCAGGTACTCAACTTCGCCCATGGCGCCCTGGCCGCCCTGGGGGCGTTCCTGGTAGCCGCGATGGCCAACATCCTCGACATCCCGGGTCGTTGGATCCCGGAGGCCCCGGCGTGGGTGTCGTGGGCGGGATCGGTGATGATCGCGGTGATCGCCATGGCTCTGTTGGGCATGGCCCTGGAGAGAGTGTTTCTCCGTCCGATGGTCGGCGAGGAGCTCTTCGCCGTGGCCATCGTCACCCTCGGGCTCGAAATCGTCATCCGCAACATCGTCAACGACTTCATCGGCCAATTCCCCCGCCCCATGGGCGACCCCTTCGGCATCCAGATCCTCGACCTCGGGTTCGTTCGCATTGCGCACACCGAGTTACTTCAGATCGTGGTGGCGCTTGTCACCGTGGGCGCCATCGCCCTCTTCTTCCAGTCGCGCATGGGGATCGCCATGAGGGCCACCGCATTCGACCAGGAGACGGCGCGAGCCCAGGGGATCAGCGTGGGACGGATCTTCTCCATCTCGTGGGCCATCGGCGCCGCCCTCGCCGCCATTGCCGCCATCTTCATCTCGATGTTCCCGCGACGCTCGGCGGGGGTCGATCAGGGCACTGCGTTCTTCGCCTTCAAGGCCTTCCCCGCCATCATCGTGGGCGGTCTCGATTCGGTGATCGGGGCGATCGTCGGAGGGTTGCTGGTCGGTTTTGCCGAATCGGCGGCCTCCACCTACCTCACCTACGACTTCCTCGGAGTGGGCTTTGCAGGCATCGTGCCTTACCTGATCATGCTGCTGGTGCTGCTGGTCCGTCCCTACGGGATCTTCGGGACCGAAGAGATCAGACGGGTATGAGAGGCCGCCCCCTCCTCCACACCAGCTACGAGTCCGACCAGGCCCTGATGAACACGGGCACCAAGAAGATGGCGCTCGCGCTCCTCCTCTTGATGCTGGCGGTCATCCCGCTCGGCATCTTGCCCGGTCTCTCCTTCCTGGCCCAGAACGAGTGGCTACGCCTCCTCTCCACTGCTGCCATTTTCGCCATTGGCGCCCTCGGGCTGAACATCCTCACCGGCCTGGCGGGTCAGGTATCGCTGGGACACGCCTTCTTCATGGGCGTCGGCGCCTACACCGCGGCCTGGCTGGGCGCCGCCCCGGGACCCCTCGCCGGGCTGGGCCTCCCCATCTGGATCTGGCTCCCGGTGGCCGGGCTGGTTCCCGCCCTCGTCGGGGTGGCGATCGGCCCCACCGCGGTTCGAGTCCGCGGCCTCTATCTCGCCTTCGTGACCTTGGGCCTCGTATTCGTCGGCGAGTATGTGTTCCGGAACTGGGACTCACTCTCCGGGGGCTCCCAATCTGGGCGGACTTTCCCCGAGCTCGAGTTGCGGCTGTGGAGGGAGGAGGAACCGCTCGTCGACTTCACCTCGGGCGGCTCGTGGTTCGGGATCGAGCTGCTCGGCGAGGCGAAGACCTACTACTTCCTCGTCGCCCTGCTCATCGTGGCGACGCTGGTGGCCAAGAACATCCAACGAACCAGGGCCGGTCGCGCCTTCCAGTCGATCCGGGACCGGGACGTCGCCGCCGAGATCATCGGTGTCGACGAGTTCGGCTACAAGCTGCTCGCCTTCGGCATCTCCTCGTTCTACGCCGGCGTCGCAGGGGCGCTCCTCGCCAGTTTCGTAGGGCGGACCATCCCCGAGCGTTGGGACCTGTTCTTGTCGGTGCAGTTCATCGCCATCGTCCTCATCGGCGGCGCCGGGATCGTCGCCGGGACTCTGCTCGGATCGGCATTCGTCATCCTGCTCCCGCGCCTGGTGGAGGATTTCACCAACTTCCTCGCCGGCTTCGTCCAAACGAGCAGTGGCCCCCTCGCCTGGCTGGCCGACCTGTTCATCTCGACCGGGATGGGTGATTTCGGCCTGGTCAACACCCAAGCCGGGGTGGCGCCGGGGCTATCCATCGCACAGTTCAACCAGGTTCTCTACGGTTTGTTGATCATCGGCTTTCTAATCTTCGAGCCACTGGGCCTGTACGGAATTTGGCTGCGCATACGCAACTATTGGAAAGGTTGGCCGTTCACCTATTGAGTGGCCGATACGAGGCGGCCTGGCCGCTTCCGAGAAAACAGAAAGAAGGAACGATATGAGGATCAAGTCACGATGGCTTGCCATTCTCCTGGCGCTCGGCATGGTGCTCGCCGCCTGCGGTGACGGAGCCGCCGACGAGACCACGACCACCGCCGAGGAAGGAGCCGCCACGACAGAGGGAGAGACCGACACCACAGCCGCGCAGACACCACCGTCGGCGAGGAGCCGACGGGCGACATCGCCACCGACATCGGGGTCGACCTCGAGGCGGGGACGATCAGGGTGGGCCTGCTCTCCGACCTGACCGGCGTGTTCAGCTCTCTCGTCCAGGTGATCGTGACCGGGCACGAAGTCTATTGGGACAACGTGAACGCCAACGGTGGGATCAACGGCCTCATGGTCGAAGTCGTCCCCGTTGACACCGGTTATGTCGTCGACCAGCACGTGCAGCGGTATGAGGAGCTCAAGGACGAGGTGGTGGCGTTCGGCCACTCCACGGGCTCGCCGCACACCGTTGCCATCACCGACCAGCTCGAGGCGGACGGCATCCTCGCCATCCC
>JAHWLC010000126.1 GCA_019347585.1 Actinomycetota bacterium
ATGGGCCGATGCCAATTCGGCGGCGGTCTCAGCCGGGTCGCTCACAGCGTCGTGGAATACCACGATCGCCTGCTGCGGTGCTCCCTCTCCTACATCATCGACCGGCGCCGCCGCCGACGCGGTCATCACAAAAAGCCCGGCAAGAGCCGTGGCGGTCACCACGCGCATCACTCCACCTCCAAGAAAATCGACACCGGAACATTACCCCTCTGGCGATCCCTACGTGAATGGCAAATGCTGGGAAGACGCGCTGCGGCGGGTGATGGAACCTCCTCTTAGGATGTCGGTCCCCATGGCCACGGCCGCGTCCCTGCCCAAGCGCACGAGCAGCCTCTACACCGCGGGCCGAGTGACACTGCAGGCATCGGTCGTCCTCGGCTGGGGGCGGGCACTGCTCGGGGCTGGTGCCGCGCTGCTGATAGCTGAGAGCGTCGACCTGACCGTGGGCGGTGGCCCATCCAGGGCTCCACTCCTCTGGCTGGCCGTCCTTTTTGCGGCCAGGGCCGCCCTCTCGGCGGTATCGCCGATCACCGACACGGCGACCGCAGTCAGCGTCGAGTCCGACCTGCGGATCCGCATCCTCGACGCCTTGCTCCGCATAGGCCCCTGGTCGGGCCGACGCACCGGGGAGACCGTGACCAAGGCCACCGAGGGAGTAGAGGCGGTCGGCGGCCTGGCCGGCACCTTCCTCCCCCAGCTCATCACCGGGATGACCATCCCCCTCCTCCTTGCCGTCGTGGTGGCGATCATCGACTGGCCCACCGGGCTCGTGCTCCTCCTCGTGCTTCCGCTGATCCCGCTCCTGCTCCGCCTGCTCGAGAGACGCTTTGCCTCGGTGAGCGGGCGCTACCGGGAGACCGCCGACCAGTTGGCGGCCCGGTTCCTGGACGGCATCCAGGGGATGAGGACGCTGAAGACGCTGGACCAGGCGGACGCCTACGGCGACAGTCTCGCCGAGGAGGCCGAGCGGCTGCGGGGCGAGACCATGGCATTGCTCAGGGTGACCCAGCTCGCCCTCCTCGCAGTCGACACCCTGTTCACCCTGGGCACGGTGGTGGCGGCCGCCGGTGCCGCCATGTGGCGCATCCAGGCCGGAGCCATCTCCACCGGAGAGGCGGTTTCGCTGGTGCTGCTCGGAGTGGCCCTGATCGAGCCCATGTCTCAGATCGGCCGCTTCTTCTACGTCGGAGCCATCGGACGTGCGGCAGCGGCACAGATCGAGGAGCTGCTCGGCCAAGCCACCGCGGACTCCCCGACTCCCTCGCGCCAGACAAAAGACACACCGGGCCTGGTGGAGTTCGACGGGGTGTCCTTCACCTACCCGGGCGGGATCCGGGCGCTCCAAGCGGTGACCTTCCGGGTGGAGCCCGGTGAGAAGGTGGCCCTGATCGGCCCGTCGGGAGCGGGCAAGACCACCATCGCCCATATCGCACTCGGCCTCCTCGGGCCCCAGGAGGGCGCGGTGGCTGTTGGCGGCCCGGCCGTGCTCGTCCCCCAGCGCCCCTATCTCTTCCACGGGTCGGTGGCCGACAACCTCCGGCTGGCCGATCCCGAGGCCACCGACTCCCAGTTGTGGGTCGCCCTGGAAGCGGCCGATCTCGCCGAGACGGTCCGCTCCCGCCTCGGCGGTCTCGACACGCAGGTCGGCGAGCGCGGCCTGCAGCTCAGCGGCGGAGAAGTGCAACGTCTCGCCATCGCCCGGGCGTTCCTCGTCGCTGCTCCGGTGGTGGTGCTCGACGAGCCCACCTCCAATGTCGATCTGGAGAGCGAGGCCAGGCTGCGCTCGGCCCTCGATCGGTTGACTGCCGGGCGGACGCTGATGGTGATCGCTCATCGCCGTTCCACCGTCGCCGGGATGGATCGAGCCCTGGTGTTGGATCGGGGGCGGCTCGTCGAGGCCGTGGAGGCAGGCCCCTCGTGAGTCGGGGCGAGGTGGCGAGACGGCTGCTCCGGCTGCTGCGACCGCTGGCTCCGCTGATGGCGCTCTCGGCGACCGCCCGGGTGATCAACCAAGGGCTGGCGGTGGCGGTACCGGCACTCGCTGCCGCTCTCGTCGTCGCCGTCGAACCTGGAGACGCCGTCGGTTCGCTGCTCCTCATCCTCGCCGGCCTGGCACTGGTGAAAGGATCGTTCCGCTACGTCGAGCAGTTCACCGGGCATGCCGTCACTTTCCGCTTGCTCTCGGAGCTGCGCATCGAGGCCTACCGCAACATCGTGCCCCTCGCCCCCGCCGGTCTCGACGAGGACCGATCCGGTGACCTGGTGGCGCGGGTCGTCGGCGATATCGACCGGGTGGAGCCGTTCTACGCCCACACCATCGCACCGCTGGTGAGCGGGGTGCTGGTGCCCTTGCTCGCCGCCGTCGGCTTGGCGCTGTGGGTCGATCCTCTGGTGGCTGCGGCGTTCCTCCCCTTCCCCTTGCTCATCGTGGTCAGCGCTCCCTGGCTGGGCGCGGGGAGGGTCGCCGAGCTCTCGGCCCGGGGCCGCGAACTGGGCGGTGACACCGCTGCCGGGCTCACCGATGTGGCCCAGGGGCTTCGCGAGATCGCCGCGTTCGAGGCTCGTGACACCGTGGCTGCCTGGATCGACGACCTGTCCCGACGGACCGCGGCGGCGAGGAGGAGCCTGGCCAGGGTCTCGGCGACACGATCGGGTCTCGGGGATCTCCTCGCCGGCGCCGCCGTCGTCGCGGTCACCGCTACCTCGACTTACCTGCTCGATTCGAATGTCATCGGGGCCTCGGGCATGGCCGCGGCGGTGGTGGCGGCATGGGTGGGGACCGCACCAGCGAGGGCGCTGGAGGGCATCGTCCCCGACCTCGAGCAGGCTCTGGCCGCCGGGACGCGGCTCTTCCATCTGGCGGATCGAGAGCCGCCGGTGCGGCCTGCGGAGCTGCCCGTCACCGTGCCCGCCGAGGGCACTCTCGTCTTCGAATCGGTGACTGTGCGATTCCCCGGGTCCGGCTCGGCCGCACTGGATGGCATTGATCTGGAGATACCCGGCGGCAGCTACGTGGCGGTGGTGGGGCCGTCGGGCTCGGGAAAGTCGACGCTGGTAGAGCTCCCGCTGCGCTTCCGCGATCCCGACAAGGGAAAGGTGCAGGTGGGAGGGGTCGATGTCAGGAATGCGGACCCCTCGGCGCTGAGCGACCGGATCATGCTGGTGCCACAGCGACCCGAGATCTTCTTCGGGTCGCTCGCCGACAATCTCCTCCTGGCCGATTCCGGAGCGAGCGCGAGTGACCTTTGGGAGGCGCTCGACCGGGCCGCTCTGGGACAATGGGCCCGGTCGCTCCCCGAAGGCCTGTCGACGCCCATCGGGGAGCTCGGGGAGACATTGAGCGGAGGCCAGCGGCAGCGTCTCGCCATCGCCCGCGCCTTTCTCCGTGAGCCGGAGATCCTGATTCTCGACGAGGCCACTTCCGAGCTGGATGCCGGCACCGAGCGCAAAGTCCTCGCCGAGATCGCCCGGGAACGGGGACGGCGCACCGTGGTGGTGGTGGCCCATCGGCTGGACACAGTCACGGACGCAGACGAGATCCTGGTCGTCGATCGGGGCCGTCTCGTCGAAAGGGGCCGCCACGACGATCTCGTCGAGGCCCGGGGGCTCTACGCCGGGCTCTGGCAGAGACATCTCGACGTCATGCCGGAGTCGGCTTGACTCTCAGCGGCTGTGGAGTTCGGCTCCGCCCTCCCTCCGGTTATCGTTTTCAGCCGTGGATAGCGCAGTTCGTGAACAGCCCAGGGCCACCCCGAAACTGTCGACTGCTCCACGGGTGTTCAGCGTCTCCATGCTCATCTCCGGGATTCGTTGCGCGTTCGCCTACGTGCTCCTCCCCTTCGCCACCCCATTCCTCGGCCTCGCTCCCGGGGTGGGACCGGCCCTGGGAATGGTCGTCGGCCTCGTGGCCATCGCAGCCAACCTCTTCAGCATGCGCCGCTTCTGGAGGCTGCGTCATCCCTGGCGCAAGCCCGTCACCGTCCTCCATGTCGGCGTGATCGGGCTGCTCCTGGTGCTGCTGGTGTTCGATATCAGCCGTCTCGCCGGCTGATCGCCTCCGCCACTCGCACCGCGTCGGTGGCGAGATGGGCCACACCCACCCCGCGGTAGCCCCAGCCGGTCAGATGGAGCCCGGGTCGGTCAGAGAGGAGCCCCTCGACGCCGGCGAGCCAGTCGCCGTGCCCCATCTCGGGCTGGGGAACACCCGGCAGGTGTCTCACCACCGCTGCGAAAGACGCCTCTAGGACCCGACCGAGGACCACGGCGGCCTCCCCGAGCACACGCCCGACAAGCCGGTCGTCGTCCCAACCCACCACCTCGGGAAGGGTGGCGCCTCCCGCGATCGCCTTGAAGAGCCACGAATCCGACGGCGCCCGCCGCGGTGCATAGGAGGACTCGAAAAGGAAGCCGAGAGCGGCCAGTGCCTCACCAGGCGCGATCAACGCCCCGAAGCCGTCGGGAAAGGGCTGCGGGCCGGCGCCGCCGACACCGACCACAGTGACCGGGGCCGAGGCCACCTCGCCGAGTAGATGGCCCAACTCGGCGTCGA